>NZ_JBXVPZ010000457.1:0-7591 GCF_057961495.1 Streptomyces sp. P5F9
ATTTTTGGCACGCTGTTGAGTTCTCAAGGAACGGACGCTTCCTTTGTACTCACCCTCTCGGGCTTTCCTCCGGGCTTCCCTTCGGTCTTGCGTTTCCGACTCTATCAGACCGTTTCCGGTCCCGATTTCCTCGATGCTTTCCAGGTTTCCGCTTCCGCGTTTCCCTTTCCGGCGGTTCCGACTTTATCAGAAGTTCCGGGCCGGACTGACCGGCCGCTTTTTTCCGATTCATCGAGAGTGTGGCTTCTTTGAAATCGACGTTTCCATCGATGCTTCTAGAAGCAGACAGACACTCACTGTCGCCGACCGGACCAGATCCAGTTCTAGGCAACTGTTCGAATCTACCTCCCCGACCGGTCCGTGTCAACGGCTCCTGTGGGGCGAAGAGGAGACTAGCAGCTCAGCAGGAGTGCCCGCACATCAGGCGGCGGTGGGGACGGAGGCGCTGCGTTCGGCCGCCTCGACGTCGCCCGTCTCACCGGCACGCACGGCACGGCCGCCCAAGACGTAGACGTACGTCAGGAAGGCCCCTTCGGCGACGATGCCGATGCCGATGCGGGCCCAGGTGGGGAGGCCTGACGGGGTGACGAAGCCTTCGATGGCGCCGGAGACGAACAGGACCAGGGCCAGGCCGATGGCCATGCCCACGGCTGCTCGGCCCTCTTCGGCCAGGGCTGTGCGGCGCGAGCGTGGGCCGGGGTCGATGAGGGTCCAGCCGAGGCGCATTCCCGTGCCGGCGGCGACGAAGACCACCGTGAGTTCGAGCAGGCCGTGCGGGAGGATCAGGCCGAGGAAGGTGTCGAGCCGGCCTGCCGACGACATCAGGCCGATGCCTACGCCCAGGTTGAGCATGTTCTCGAAGAGGATCCAGAGGACCGGCAGGCCCAGGAACACGCCCAGGACCAGGCACATCGCGGCGGCCTCGGCGTTGTTCGTCCAGACCTGTGCGGCGAAGGCGGCCGCCGGGTGGCTGGAGTAGTAGGTCTCGTACTCGCCACCGGGGCGGGTGAGGTCGCGCAGTTGGCTCGGGGCAGCGATGGAGGACTGCACTTCGGGGTGGGTGCCTATCCACCAGCCCAGGAGGATCGCGACCACGGTCGACAGCAGCGCGGTGGGGACCCACCAGTGGCGTGCTCGGTACACCGCGGCCGGAAAACTGTGCCCCACGAAGCGTGTGACATCGCGCCAGGATGCACGGCGGGTTCCTGTCACCGCACTACGCGCGCGTGCCACGAGTTGGCTGAGCCGACCGGTGAGTTGAGGGTCCGGGGCGCTCGACTGGATCAGGGAGAGGTGGGTGGCCGTGCGCTGGTACAGAGCGACGAGTTCGTCTGCCTCGGCGCCGTTGAGGCGACGCTGGCGGCGGAGCAGTGCGTCGAGGCGGTCCCACTCGGCTCGGTGGGCCGAGACGAAGACGTCGAGGTCCATCTGGTTGCCTGCTCCTCGGCTGCTCGTCGACTGCTGGTCCGGGATCAGCTTGTCGTACTGGGGCGCGATGTGCCCTCAGCTTGGCAGACTGGCTGTTCCAGGGGCAGGGCAGGGGAAGGGCGGCAGGCGTGAGTGAGCTGGTGACGGGCGAGGCGGTGGCGCTGGAGTTGCGCCCTGCGAGGCTGCCCAGCAGGGCGCTGGCGGTGTTGCTCGATCTGATCGTGGCCATCGCCGCCTACACCGCCGTGACCGTGGCGCTGATGTTTTCCACGGCCTCATTGGACGTGGCGGCACAGGTCGCCATGTCGATCGCGGCCTTTGTGCTGGTGCTGGTCGGCGGTCCCATAGCGGTGGAGACGCTGAGCCATGGGCGTTCGCTCGGGAAGCTGGCGTTCGGGCTGCGCGTGGTGCGGGACGACGGCGGGCCGATCCGGTTCCGGCACGCGCTCGTGCGGGGTGCGATCGGTGTGATCGAGATCCTGATGACCTTCGGGGTCGTCGCCTGTATCGCCTCGCTCGTCTCGGCGCGCGGTCGGCGGCTCGGGGATGTGTTCGCGGGCACTCTGGTCGTAAGGGAAAGGGTGTCAGCCGGGCAGACGGCCTTTGTGCCTCCGCCGCCGCCGTGGCTGACGGGACGTTTCGCCGAGCTTGATCTGTCCGCCGTTCCCGACGGGTTGTGGCTGGCCATCCGGCAGTACCTGACGCGGATGCAGCAGTTGGATCCGCAGGTCGGCTGGGCCATGGCCCAGCGGCTCGCCGCGGACCTCGTGGCTCGTACGGGCACTCCGGCGCCGCACGGCGTTCCGCCGGCCGCGTATCTGGCGGCGGTGGTGCAGGAGCGGCAGGCGCGAGATGTGCGGCGGGCCTTCGGGAACGGCGCGGTCGGGGGTGTACCGGCCGGCGGGTTCAGGCCCGGGGCGCGTGTGCCGGGTGCCTTCGGCAACTCGGCGATCCAGCCGTCGCCGGCTCCTCAGCAGCCGTACGGTTCCGCTCCCCCGGTTTGGCGTGCCCCCGCGGCAGGTGCGGAAGCCGGGCAGGCCGCGCCCAGCCCCGAGCCGCCGACGCCGCAGAGCGCAGCGCCCGCCGAACCCCGGCCCTCCACCGGATTCGCGCCGCCCGCCTGACGCTCCCGGCCGCGTCCTGCGTCTCAGCGACCGGGCCGGAACACCGCCGCTCAGCCGAAGACCGACGGCGGCGACTCCAGCTCTTCCAACTCGATGCCGGGTGCCGCGAGCACCACGTCGCCGGCGATGTGCACGGAGTGCTGCTCGCCCGTGTCCAGGGCTGTGACCTGGTATTCGTCCACGGTCAGAGGGCCGTTGTCAGTGCCGTGTGTTTCTCTTTTCAGCAAGGCCCAGGACTGGTCCACGGTGCGGGGGGCGAGGACCGGTTCCGTGAGGCTGACCAGGCGGACGCGGGTCGCGGCGGAGGAAGGGGTGAGGCGCAGGAGACGGGTGGTGGCGATGAGGAACGCGGGGGAGGTGCCGGTGAAGGCGTGGGCGCGCACATTGCCTTCGGTGGCATCGGCGCCGGTGGGGTCGGTGCGGACCCAGGTGACGCCGTCGAGAGCGGCGCCGCGCACCTGCCAGCTCGCAGCGTGGAGTTCCAGCCGGATCGGGCGGCCGAGTTCGTCGAGCGTGAGGTCGACGGAGCCGTTGTGATCGCCGGAGGGGGTGGTGAGCTGGGAGACATAACGCCAGCCGGACGGGCCGGGGGCGCACTGGAAGTGTTCGTCAGCGAGGGGGGTGTGATCGTGCGGATCGTGGAGCGAATAACGGCCGCGGGGCATCGGGGTCCTGGGTCTTGACGGGCCGGTCCGGCCGGAGGAACCAAAGGGGCAGGCCCCCGGCACGGGGGTGCGGGGGCCTGCCTCGGAGGATCTGCTGCTGAGGACCCGCCGCTGAGAACCGCGTCAGTGCACGGACGCGGTCACAGCGTGCTGGGTCGCCGTCTCAGTAGCGGTAGTGGTCCGACTTGTACGGGCCCTCGACCTCGACGCCGATGTACGACGCCTGCTCGGGGCGGAGCGTGGTCAGCTTCACGCCGAGCGCGTCCAGGTGGAGGCGGGCGACCTTCTCGTCGAGGTGCTTGGGCAGCACGTAGACGTCGGTCGGGTACTCCTCGGGCTTGGTGAACAGCTCGATCTGGGCCAGGGTCTGGTCCGCGAAGGAGTTGGACATCACGAACGAGGGGTGGCCGGTGGCATTGCCCAGGTTCAGCAGGCGGCCCTCGGACAGCACGATGAGGACCTTGCCGTCGGGGAACGTCCAGGTGTGGACCTGCGGCTTGACCTCGTCCTTGACGATGCCCGGGATCTGCGCGAGGCCGGCCATGTCGATCTCGTTGTCGAAGTGGCCGATGTTGCCGACGATCGCCTGGTGCTTCATCTTGGCCATGTCCGCGGCCATGATGATGTCCTTGTTGCCGGTCGTGGTGACGAAGATGTCGGCCTTGTCGACGACCTCGTCGAGCGTCGTGACCTGGTAGCCGTCCATCGCCGCCTGCAGCGCGCAGATCGGGTCGATCTCGGTGATGATCACGCGGGCGCCCTGTCCGCGCAGGGACTCCGCGCAGCCCTTGCCCACGTCGCCGTAGCCGCAGACGACCGCGGTCTTGCCGCCGATGAGGACGTCGGTGGCGCGGTTGATGCCGTCGATCAGGGAGTGGCGGCAGCCGTACTTGTTGTCGAACTTCGACTTGGTGACGGCGTCGTTCACGTTGATCGCCGGGAACAGGAGGGTGCCGTCGCGGTGCATCTCGTAGAGACGGTGCACGCCGGTCGTGGTCTCCTCGGTCACGCCGCGGATCTCCGAGGCGAGCTGGGTCCACTTCTGCGAGCCGTCGCTGATGGTGCGCTGCAGGACCTGGAGGACGACGCGGTGCTCGTCGGACTCGGCGGTGTCGAGGGAGGGGACCTTGCCGTCCTTCTCGTACTCGACGCCCTTGTGGACGAGCATGGTGGCGTCGCCGCCGTCGTCCAGGATCATGTTCGGGCCGCCGGTGGGGGTGTTCGGCCAGGTCAGCGCCTGCTCCGTGCACCACCAGTACTCCTCCAGGGTCTCGCCCTTCCAGGCGAAGACCGGGATGCCCTGGGGGTTCTCGGGCGTGCCGTTCGGGCCGACGGCGATGGCGGCGGCCGCGTGGTCCTGGGTGGAGAAGATGTTGCAGGACACCCAGCGGACCTCGGCGCCGAGGGCGACCAGGGTCTCGATCAGGACGGCGGTCTGCACGGTCATGTGCAGCGAGCCCATGATGCGGGCGCCGGCCAGCGGCTGGCTGGCGGCGAACTCGCGGCGGATCGACATCAGGCCGGGCATCTCGTGCTCGGCGAGGGTGATCTCCTTGCGGCCGAACTCGGCCAGGGAGAGATCGGCGACCTTGAAGTCCTGCCGGTTGTCGACAGTCGTCATTACGAGGAGCTCCTCGGGGTTGGGGCCTGGTGGATACGGCTGGTCTGCGCGGCAGCGGACACAGGGGTGCCCGAAGGAGGGCACAGGAATGGCCCCCGTACGCGCAGCGCAGTCCGTCGGAGGCCCTCTCTCCCTCGGTCGGTCCGCGTCGGGACCGCCCGACCGCCATCAGCAGCGACGTCTGGCTCCCACCCAAGCTACACCGGTGGACCCGGCCGCCCCCAGCCCACCTCCGGACGGATCCAGCCGAACTCCGGCGGGTGTCCGGTGTCGGACCGGGTTTCCGGGGGAGCCGCAGGAGGGTGTCCGCGAGTGACGGGCGGAGGGGAGCGGACGACGGCGACCAGGGACTTCCGCGTCTTTGAGTCGGGCGTCGGATATTGCAGGATGCACGGAGATCAGGAGCCTCTGATCGATCTTGCGGGGACGTCCGGGACGGCGTTCCGCGCGACGAAGGTGTTAGGAGAACGACGTGACGAGTACGGCCGGCCCTCCCCCCACGGGCGGCGGCGATGGCGAGCGGCAGCGGTTGAGGCTGCTCGCGGTGACCGCGTGCCCGACCGGCATCGCCCACACGTACATGGCCGCGGAGAAACTCGCACAGGCCGCCGAGAGCCGCGGCATCGACATGAAGGTGGAGACACAGGGATCCATCGGGGCTGAGAACATCCTCGATGACAACGATGTCGGAGCCGCTGACGGCGTGATCGTCGCCGCGGACAAGGACGTGGACCTGAGCCGTTTCGTCGGCAAGCGGGTCCTCGTGGTCGGGGTCGCCGAGGGCATTCGCCATCCCGAACGGCTGATCGAGCAGGTACGGTCCGCGCCCGTGCACACGGCGGGCGGTACGGCCGCAGCGACAACCGCGCCGACCGGCAGGGAGCGGAGCGTCGCGTACAAGGCGCTGATGAACGGGGTCAGTTACATGATCCCGTTCGTCGCGGTCGGCGGGCTGCTGATCGCGATCTCGCTGTCGCTCGGCGGCCATCCGGACCCCTCGGGCGGTCTGGTCATCCCGAAGGACTCCTTCTGGATGGACGTGAACAACATCGGCGTGATCGGTTTCACGTTGATGGTGCCGATCCTGTCCGGCTACATCGCCTACGCGATCGGCGACCGACCTGCGCTCGTGCCGGGCATGATCGGCGGCTGGGTCGCCAACACCGGTTCGCTGTACGACTCGAAGGCCGGCGCCGGGTTCATCGGGGCGATCGTGACCGGGTTCCTCGCCGGATATCTGGTGCTGTGGATCAAGAAGGTCAAGGTCCCTAAGTTCGTACAGCCGATCATGCCGATCATCGTGATCCCGATCGTGGCGACGACGGCGCTCGGACTGTTCTTCGTCAACGTGATCGGGAAGCCGATCTCCTGGGTGTTCGAGCACCTCACCAGCTGGCTCGGCGGGATGACCGGCACCAGCGCGATCCTGCTGGGCACGATCCTGGGGCTGATGATCGCGTTCGACATGGGCGGGCCGGTCAACAAGACGGCGTTCCTGTTCGGCGCGGGACTCATCGCGACCGGCAACCAGGCCGTCATGGGCATGTGCGCGGCCGCGATCCCGGTGATGCCGCTCGGCCAGGGCCTGGCAACGCTGATACGGCAGCGGCTCTACACCGAGCAGGAACGGGAGACCGGTCTGGCCTCGCTGTTCATGGGCTGCTTCGGTATCTCCGAGGGCGCGATCCCGTTCGCGGCGGCGCGGCCGGCGCAGGTCATCCCCGCCAACATGCTGGGCGGCGCGGTGGCCGGTGCGGTCGCCGGGCTCGCCGGGGTGAAGGACGCGGTACCGCACGGCGGGCCGATCGTGGCGGTGCTGGGTGCGGTGAGCGGCGTACCGATGTTCTTCGTCGCGGTGGCGATCGGTACGGCGGTCACCGCGGTGACGACGGTCGCGCTGGTCGACGTGAGCGAGCGGAGGCGGCGCGGACAGTCCGTCGGGCACAGGGTCACTGCCGCACCCGAGCTCGCGTTGGTCGGGGCCGGCGTGGGAACGCCGGGCGCCGGGGCCGTCGTAGCGGAGCGGCGGACTGGGCGCGGAGAGACGGTGACAGCGGGGGTGCTGGGCTCGGGTGGCTCAAGTGCGGCTGCTGCGCCCGCAGTTGACACTACGGCAGATGCCGACCCGGCCGACGCCGAAGGCGACCCCGGTTCCGGCTCCCTCACCACCGCGAACCCCGCCCCCGAAGTCCTCTCCGGCTACCTCACCGAGCGGACCGTGAAGGTGCGGCTCGACGCGGACGCCAAGGGGGACGTGATTCGGGAGATGGCCGGGCTGTTGGCGCGGACCGGGAAGGTCGTGGACGTCGAGGAGTTGGTGGCGACCGCGTTGCGGCGGGAGGCGCAGGGGACGACCGGGCTCGGGGAGGAGATCGCGATTCCGCATGCCAAGACGGATGCGGTGAGTGCGCCGGTCGTCGGGTTCGCGCGGTCGGCGGAGGGGGTCGAGTGGGGCTCCCTGGACGGTGCGAAGGCCCGGCTGGTGTTCATGATCGCCGTGCCGGAGGCGGCCGCGGGTGATGAGCATCTGCGGATTCTGGCGCTGCTGTCGCGGAAGTTGATGGATGCCGGGTTCCGGGAGCGGCTGTCGGCGGCCGAGGACGAGTCGGCGGTGCTCGGCGTGCTGAGCGAGGTCGGTTAGCCGGTGCGGGCCCGCGGCCGTCGCAGGTCGCGGGCCCGCACAGACCGTTCACAGAGAACCGCTAGCCTCGCGCCCGCGGAAGTGCCGCATGGGGAGGGAAACGATGTCGGGC
>NZ_JBXVPZ010000458.1:0-7581 GCF_057961495.1 Streptomyces sp. P5F9
GCCCACCACCCCGGTGAGGTCCAGCAGGGGCAGCGCGGCCCCCGCCAGCGCGCCCAGCGCCGCGCCCGCGCGCAGCACCCGCGCCCCGCGCCGCTTCCACACCCGGTCCGTGAGATAGCGGGCCGTCGTCTCCAGCGCCCCGCGCTCGACCCACCGGTACAGCTCGTCCAGCCGGGCCGTCGGCTCGCCCCAGTCCCCGAGCGGAAACGTCCGCCCGGCCAGATCGCCGCCTTCGGGCTGAATCTCCGGCTGACCCACCCGGCACTCCCTTACGTCGTGTGACACCTGATGCTGATGTGCCGGACCCTTCCTACCGCCCAATGGGTGGCGAAGGATCTGGTTTCACCTCTTTTCCGCCCGGAAGTGGGTCTTGATCAGGTATAGGACACGGTGAAGACTCACTCGAAAGAGTGCCGAAGCGATGACTGCCCGGACCACGTAGGCTCGTGCCGAGCGGGGAGATCCTCGCCCATACAGCCGTACAGACAGCCATGCGGACAGTCGTAGGAAACCAGGAGCTGATCGTGATTCCCGGTGGTGGCCAGCCCAATATGCAGCAGCTGCTCCAGCAGGCCCAGAAGATGCAGCAGGACCTGGCGAACGCGCAGGAGGAGCTGGCGCGGACCGAGGTCGACGGACAGGCGGGCGGCGGGCTGGTCAAGGCCACCGTCACCGGTTCCGGCGAGCTGCGCGCGCTGAAGATCGACCCGAAGGCCGTCGACCCCGAGGACACCGAGACCCTCGCCGATCTGATCGTCGCGGCGGTCCAGGCGGCCAACGAGAACGCGCAGACCCTCCAGCAGCAGAAGCTCGGCCCGCTCGCACAGGGCCTGGGCGGCGGCAGCGGTATCCCCGGTCTGCCTTTCTAAGACGGCCCGCGGCCAACTACGGTACGTACGGCACGTACCGCACGACTTCCAGGAAGGGCAGGCAGTCCGTTGTACGAAGGCGTGGTCCAGGACCTCATCGACGAATTGGGGCGACTCCCCGGCGTCGGTCCCAAGAGCGCGCAGCGGATCGCCTTCCACATCCTGCAGGCGGAGCCGACGGACGTACGGCGGCTCGCGCAGTGCCTGATGGAGGTCAAGGCGAAGGTCCGCTTCTGCGCCACCTGCGGAAACGTTGCGCAGGAAGAGCTGTGCGGCATCTGCCGCGACCCGCGCCGCGACCTCTCGGTGATCTGCGTGGTCGAGGAACCGAAGGACGTAGTGGCGGTCGAACGCACCCGTGAGTTCCGGGGCAAGTACCACGTCCTCGGCGGCGCGATCAGCCCGATCGAAGGTGTCGGACCCGACGACCTGCGTATACGAGAACTTCTCGCGCGGTTGGCCGACGGTACGGTCACGGAACTGATCCTTGCCACGGACCCCAATCTGGAAGGCGAGGCCACGGCCACGTACCTCGCCCGCATGATCAAGCCCATGGGCCTCAAGGTCACCCGCCTGGCCAGCGGCCTCCCGGTGGGCGGAGACCTGGAATACGCGGACGAGGTGACCCTCGGCCGCGCCTTCGAGGGGAGACGACTCCTAGATGTCTGACGCCACGCTGCATGCCACCGCACAGGACCCGGACGACTTCGCGGTCCAGATCGCGGACCAGGTCGAGAGCTTCCTGGTGGCCGTGTTCGAGGTCGCGAAGGGCGAGGACCCCGACTCGGCGGTCCCCTTCCTCCTCCTTGAGGTGTCCCAACTCCTCCTGGCGGGCGGCCGTTTGGGTGCGCACGAGGACATCGTCCCGGATGAGCGCTACGAGCCCGACCTGGGCCCGGAGCCGGACGTGGACGAGATCCGCGAGCGCTTCGCGGTGATGCTGGAGCCGATCGACGTGTACTCGGAGGTCTTCGACCCCTACGAGCCGCGCAAGGCCCCGGTACCGGCCCGTATCTCCGACGACCTCGCGGACGTCATCACCGACCTCCGCCACGGCATGGCCCACTACCGCGCCGGCCGCACCACGGAGGCCCTGTGGTGGTGGCAGTTCTCCTACTTCTCCAACTGGGGCTCCACCGCCTCGGCCGCCCTCCGAGCCCTCCAGTCCCTGGTCGCCCACGTCCGCCTCAACCAGCCCCTCCCCGAACTGGACGGCCTCGACACGGACGTGAGCATGGGCGACGAGACCCTGGAGTTCGAGGCGGGCGCGGTGATGGCGGAGGAGATCGCGGGGCCGTTGGGGATCAGGCAGGTGAAGTAATTCCGGCTCGCTCACGTATCGGTTCACTCGTTGAGCTGAAGATATAAGGATTTCCTTCTACTGCTCCGCGTCGTAGGCTCGGATACGGAGCATGAACTGGGAGATCAACCTCCACCCCTCGGTGGAGTCGTGGCTGCTCAAGCTCGCAGAGGAGGACCCGATGTCCGCGGACCTCGTCGAAGCCGCGGTCGACATGCTGGCGGAGAGCGGCCCCGCGTTGGGACGTCCACTGGTCGACCGGCTTACCGGCTCCCGGACACACAACCTCAAGGAGCTGCGGCCTGGCAGCTCGGGAAGTACAGAGGTCCGGATCCTCTTCGTGTTCGACCCCAGGCGGGAGGCGATTCTGCTGGTGGCGGGAGACAAGTCCGGCCGCTGGAGGGACTGGTACCGGGAGTCGGTCCCCCTCGCCGAGGCCCGCTACGACGAGTATCTGGCCGCCGCTGACGAGGCGGGAAAGGACGGGAAGGCCCGATGAGCCAGTACAGCAGTTGGGCAGAGGCCAAGCTCCGGATGCGGGAGAACCAGCCCGAGGTGTCCGATGCCGAATGGGAATCCCGCAAGCAGGCGGCTCGTACGGCGACCGAGGCGTACGTCGTGGGTCACCATCTCCGCGAGATCCGGGAAGAACAGGGGCTGACGCAGGCTCAAGTGGCCAAGGCGGTGGGGATTTCCCAGGCCAGGGTCTCCCAGATCGAGCGGGGGGAGATCCACAACTTGGAGACGATGCGTACGTATGCGGAGGTGCTCGGGGCCAGGATCACTGTGACCATCGAGTACGGGGACCGGACGGCCGGTGCGGCCTGACGGCTGCGTATGTCATCGTCCCTCGTACGCAGATGAGTTGGGCTAACGGCGGGGGAGCGGGGAGTACGCTGCGCCCACGGCGAGTGTACGGAGATGTACGAGGACGAGGGGGACGCCCGGTGGCGGACGAGGCGTGGGCGGGCCTGGCCGAGGCGATCGGGGCGATCCGGGCGGAGCTTCAGCAGGCGGCGCGGGACGGGGCGGGACAGGAGATCCAGTTCCGGACGGGCCCGGTGGAGATCGAGTTCGCCGTTGACGTGAAGAAGGACGGGGAGGCACGGGCGAAGGTCCTGGTCCTGCCGTTCGGTGCGGAGGCGAAGGCGACCCGGTCGAAGGGCACGACGAGCCGTGTGAAGCTCACGCTCCAGCCAGTCGACGCCGAGGGCGCGGATCGGCGTATCGCGGACGGCTCTGGGGAACGCCCCAAGTAACGGGGAGTACGGGGGTGTTGGCCTGTGGCTGTGGACGTGCGGCGGGTCGTGGAGATCTGGAATCCGGTCGGGAAGTGCTCGGGGACCGGTTATCTGGTCGCGGACGACATCGTCCTGACGGCTCTTCACAATGTGCTGGGCTGTGGGGTCTTGGAGGTCAGAGGTCTCGGCGGCGACTCCAAATGGCGTGCGGCGAAAGTGTTGTGGCCGCTGACGGAGCTACCCGATCTGGAGCGGGAGCCGCAGGCGGACGGGGCGTTGGTCAGGATCACGGATGCCGGATGGCTCCCGCCGGCGGGAGCTGACCCCGTCCGCTGGGGCCGGATCGACGGTGGCCCGGTCGTAGCGGACGAGGGGCGGCTGGCGTGCGTCGCGGTCGGCTTCCCCAGGTCCGAGGTGCGGGACGGTATCCGGGACACGAAGGAGATCCGCGGCCACATCGAGAGGCTGACGGGACTCAAGTCAAGTGGGCTGATCACGGCGTACGTCGACCAGGTCGCCGTACCCGGTGTCTGGGCGGGCGCGTCCGGAGCGGCACTCTTCGCGCGGGGGCGGCTCATCGGGGTCGTGACGACCGACCGGCGGCGGGACTACGACGGGGATCAGCTGACGGCGGTGTCGGTGGCGGCGTTGTCGGCGCGGCCCGGGTTCGTGGCGGCGTTGGGGGAGTTGGTTCCGGAGGACGTTACGACTACGGCTGCTGATCGCGAGGGGATGCGGCGTACGGCGTACGACGTCGAAGTCCCGCTGGGCATCAACAACTTGCCGGAGCTGCCGTCGCCGATCTTCGTCGGCAGGGCGAAAGTGATGGCCGAGCTGGAGCGGGCTCTCTCGGCGGAGTCGCAGACGATCACACAGACGGTTCATGGGCTTGGGGGTGTCGGGAAGACGACTCTGGCCCTGCACTACGCGCATGATCACGTGGGGGAGTATCGGCTGGTGTGGTGGCTTCACTCGGACAGGCCGGAGCTGATCGAGGCGGGCTTCGCGGCCCTCACTGTGCGGCTGCGGGGCGAGGAGGCGTCCGACCTCACCCCTACGCAGGCTGCCGAATGGGCTGTCGGGTGGTTGCAGACGCATCCCGGGTGGCTCCTGGTTTTCGACAACGCGGAGAAGCCGGGAGACGTGCATGCCTGGACAGGCCAACTGCGGGCATCCGGGCGACACTTGATCACGAGTCGGTACAAGCGGGGGTGGGTGTGCGAGCCGATTTCGTTGCGTGTGCTGGATCAGGAGGCTTCGCTGGCCCTCCTGTCACGCCTCGTCGGGGGCTGTGAGGAGGACGAGGCCCGTGCGCTGGCGGAGGAACTCGGTCATCTGCCGCTCGCGCTGAGGCAGGCCGGGGCCTATGCCGAGCAGCGCCATTACACCATCGGCGAATACAGGGCGCTGCTCATGCAACGGCCCCAGCGCATGCTGGACGCGGCTCCGGGGGCCGGTGCCCCGGAGCAGACCATGGCCCGCATCTGGCGCATCACGCTGGACACACTCGAACAGCTCGACCCACGAGCGGTGGAGGTCCTCCGTATCGCCGCTTGGTATTCCTCTGAGAGCATCCCCCAAGACCTGTTTCAGCTGGTCATCGCAGACCCGGTCGACCGACGGGAGGTTCTGGGGCTGCTTGAGGACTACAGCCTGATAGCAGCCAGTCGAACGACCATAAGCGTGCACCGCTTGGTACAAAAGGTTGCCCGGACCCCCTCGCCTGACGATCCACACCGCGCCCCGGAGTTGGTGTCGGCAGCTTGCCACCAGGCCACGGCCTCACTACTTCCTCTCCTGCCGAAAGATCCGCTGGGGAACGCTGACGGCTGGGCGGAATGGAGGGAACTGCTTCCCCAGGCCGAGGCACTCGTTGAGAAGTCGGATCCCCCCACGGACACTGTGGATACGGTCGTACTCCTCACCGCGGTCGCGCACTTCCTCTCTGCCCAAAGTCAGGTGCACCGAGCTGTTAAGCACTATCGACGCGCGTGGGAAGCAGCAGTCCGACTGTTGGGTGAAGACGACCTGCTGAGCTTGACCGCGCGGTACAACATGGCCAGCGCCTACGTGGAGTATGAGGGGGAGGGGGCGGCCGAGAGCGCGGTCTCCTTGTGCGAGCAGGTGGTGGCCGACATGGTTCGTGTGCTTGGCGAGGACGATCCGGGCACGCTGAACGCACGCAATGCCCATGCCAACTCTCTCTGGAAGGCGGGTCAGAGGGGGATGGCGTTACTTCTCCTCCAGAAACTGTTTGGCGATTGCCACCGTGCTCTCGGCCCGGCGCACAAGACCACACTGACGGTGAGTGACAACCTCGCGCTCGCCTACGACGCGGGGGGCCAAGCGTGGTTGGCGCTCCCAATATTTGAGCGGTCGTTGTCCGTTCGCAGCTCTCTCATGGGCACAGATCACCCGAGCACTCTGACACCCCGTAGCAACTACGCGAGAGTGCTTGAGTCGGACGGATGCGCGGAATGTGAGGAACACGCGATAGCGGTGTACGAGGATGCGTTGGCCGATAGCGCCCGTCTATGGGGCGAGGACCACCCGATGACATGCGACATCCGCGAGAGCCTCACGAGGGCGAGAGGGAGGCGCGGTCGCTGAGGACCGTATGCAGTTCGTCGACAGCTACGTAAGGTGAGGCAGCAGTCGGCTCGCTGTACCACCGCAACGGCCACGTGTTCCCGTCCAGCGCCGGAATCCCGATGTACGTGACGGTACGAGCGCCCCGTCCCCCGAACTGCTGCACGCCCAAGGGCCAGTTGTGCCGGCGCACTTCCCCGGGCGCCAGCAGGAAGTACATCCACCGGAACCCGGCGGCCTCGCAGACGACGGGCCCCGCATCCCCATCGGCGTCCTCGATGAGACGCGTGGCGACCCGTTCTCCCCGTACGCCTTCGATGCGTACGGCGTCGAAGTGGACGCCGGTGAGACGGAGTTGGTGACCGGACGCGGGGATCCAGTCCGGCAGGTGAATTGAGTCGGTCATGGTCACACGGTGGCGCTCGCGAAGCTACGCTCGGTAGTGACTGAGGTGATACACGCCGGGGTGTATCGGTCGGAGGTGGGTGCTGTGCCGGGCCAGTCCAACGCCAACTCCCTGCCGCCGCCTGCGGCCTGGCGGTACAGCGGGAACCAGCTGAAGCGGTGGCGCACGAAGGCCAATGTGAGCCGGGAACAGCTGGCCGCCGCCTCCAACTACGCGCCGGACACCATCAAGTCCATGGAGCAGGGCGTACGGATGCCGACGCCGCGCGTACTCGACGTGGCCGATGGGATGTGCCGGGCTGACGGGATGCTGAGCGCGGCCAAGGACTACTTGCTGAGGGAGAAGTTTCCGGCGCGGGCGCAGGACTTCATGGAGCGTGAGAAAGAGGCGATCAGTCTCTGGTGGTACGAGACCACGGTCGTCCCGGGGCTGTTGCAGACGCCGGGGTACGCGCGCACGCTGATTGAGAACCGCTGCCCGCCCCTGGACGAGGAGACGGTGGAGGAGCGGATCGAGGGACGCATCGAGCGGCAGGAGATCCTCACGGAGCGGAAGCCACTGGTGGCCCTGAGTTTCGTCCTCTATGAGGCGGTGCTGCGCAGTCCCCAGGTGGACACCGAACAGCTGCGCCGTCTGCTGGAGGTGTCCCGCCTGCGGAACGTCACCGTGCAGGTGCTCCCCTTCGAACGGGCCACCAGCGACGCGCTCATGGGCCCCATGGTGCTGCTGGAGACCCTCGACCACGAGCGGTTCGCCTATTCGGAGGGCCCGTTCGCCAGCGAACTGTCGGCCGATCCGGAGGTTGTCAGCCGGGTGAGCGAGCGGCTTAGCATGATCCGCACGCAGGCTCTCAGCCCCGCTGAGTCGGCCCGTTTCGTCGAACGGATGGTGGATCAGCCATGAGTGACCAGCTGAAGTGGTTCAAGTCGAGTTACAGCGACAACGAGGGCGGTGCCTGCGTCGAGGTCGCCCTCCCCACACCGCAGTTGACCGTCCACATACGCGACTCCAAGAACGCCACGGGTCCCGAACTGGCCCTCCCCGCCCCCGCCTGGACGGCGTTTCTCAACGGAGTCTCCGCAGTTCAGCCCGGAGCTTGAGGACTTTGTTGGCGGATTCGCCATTGTCAGGCGGTGAGTTCGAGTCCGAGGCGGGTGAATCGGCTGATGTGAGTGG
>NZ_JBXVPZ010000459.1:0-7576 GCF_057961495.1 Streptomyces sp. P5F9
TCTCAGGCCCCACCCGGCGCACCCGGTACCCCCGGCATGCCCCACATCCCCGTCGCCGGTACCGCCTCCGGTTCGGGCCCGGGGCTGCCCATCCCGCGGCAGCGTCAGGCCCCTCAAGCGGGTCCCCGGCGAGGTGGGCAGGCCGGTCGTAGTCCCCGGCAGGACTACGTCGACGCATTCGAAGTGGACGCGGACGACGACGCCTTCGCACCCCGGACCGGCGTCGCGACGCACCCCTCCGACCCGTACGGCTCCGTCACCACCCGGACCCCCGAGAGCGACGCCGACGAGCCCCCTGCCGACCCCGGCTCCGTGCCCGGGGGCGCCAAGGGCCGTAAGGGACGGACGTACACCGGTATCGCGGCCGCCGCCGTCACCACCGTGCTGGCCGTCATCGTCGCCGGGCAGGTCGCCAAGGACGGTGACGGCGACGGTGCGCGGTCGCAGGCGGCGACCGATCGGGCCCGGGATGCCAGAGAGACGGCCTCGCCGCAGGCGAGCCCGTCCGGTTCGCCGCGCCTGGTGACCTTGACGTACGCCCAGAAGATGGCCGAGAAGTACCCGCTGAGTGCCAAGCTCAAGGGGCCGGACAAGTTCGACGCGGTGCCCGGGGTCGACAGGGCGCCGGGCAAGGGGCGCAAGTACACGTACCGCGTGGATGTCGAGCAGGGGCTCGGGCTCGACGGGACTCTCTTCGCGCAGGCCGTGCAGAAGACGCTGAACGACAAGCGGAGTTGGGCCCACAACGGCGCCCGTACCTTCGAGCGCATCTACACGGGCAAACCGGACTTCGTGATCACCCTCGCGAGCCCTGGTACCACCGCCACGTGGTGTGCCAAGTCCGGGCTCGACACCACCGAGGACAATGTGTCGTGCGACTCGGCGGCCACCGAACGCGTGATGATCAATGCGTATCGATGGGCACAGGGATCGTCAACATATGGGGACAAGATGTACGCGTATCGACAGATGTTGATCAACCATGAAGTCGGTCATCGTCTCGGCTACGGGCACGTCACCTGCGACAAGGACGGCGAGTTGGCGCCCGTCATGCAGCAGCAGACCAAGTTCCTCGATCACGACGGGATCCACTGCCTGGCGAACCCCTGGCCGTACCCGGGCAGTTGACGGGCGACGCTTATGTCACATTGACACGAGCCGCAACTTCCATCATATTTTTGGGCATGTGGTCTAGTCATGTTCCGAACCGCGCCGGCATCGAGCTGGCGCTCATCGGCGTGACCCCGCTCTGCGTGGCCGACATTCTCTGTCGCTGAACACCGCCTCTGGCGTTTGTGTCGCGACCCGCACCACCATGCCCTTGCCGTATGACCTTGGCAGGGTTTTTTCGACGACCTGACGCCGGGGCAGACGGCTGTTCACTCCCGTCTCACTCCTCGTCCATCCGTCTCACCATTCGAGAGTTCTCCGGGAAATCCCCGCGAGATCCTCGAAAGTCACCCGAGAGGTCGTCATTCCGATGCGTCAACCGTCCGTCATAGCCCGGCGCGTGGCCGTGGCATCCGTCAGCCTGGCCGTGGCAGCGGGCGCCGCCGCCTGCGGACCGAAGGACAACGATGCCAAGGGCTCCGGTGGCGACTCCACGCCCCACAAGGGCGGCACGCTCACGGTCCTGAACTCGCAGCCCCAGGAGGACTTCGACCCGGCCCGCCTGTACACCTCAGGCGGCGGCAACGTCCCCTCCCTCGTCTTCCGTACGCTCACCACCCGCAACCGCGAGAACGGCGCGGCCGGCGCCAAGGTCGTCCCGGACCTCGCCACCGACACCGGGCGCCCCAACAAGGACGCGACCGTGTGGACGTACACCCTGAAGAAGGGCCTCAAGTACGAGGACGGCACCGCGATCACCTCGGCCGACATCAAGTACGGCATCGAGCGCTCCTTCGCCCCCGAACTCTCCGGCGGCGCGCCCTACTTGCGGGACTGGCTGGTCGGCGCTGCCGACTACCAGGGGCCGTACAAGGACAAGAAGGGGCTCAGCGCCATTGAGACTCCCGACAGCCGGACCATCGTCTTCCACCTGAACAAGCCGGAGGGCGAGTTCCCGTACCTCGCCACGCAGACGCAGTTCACGCCCGTCCCGAAGGGGAAGGACACGGGGACGAAGTACGAGGAGCACCCGGTCTCGTCCGGCCCGTACAAGGTCGTCAGCAACCAGAACGACGGTGAGACGATCGTCCTGGAGCGCAACAAGTACTGGTCCACGGCCACGGACTCCGAGCGCAAGGCCTACCCGGACAAGATCGACGTGAAGTCCGGACTCGACTCGTCCGTGATCAACCAGCGGTTGTCCGCGTCCCAGGGTGCGGACGCCGCGGCGGTCACGACGGACACCAACCTCGGGCCTGCCGAGCTCGCCAAGGTGACGGGCGACAAGGAGCTCGCCGCGCGCGTCGGTACCGGGCACTTCGGTTACACGAACTACATCGCGTTCAACCCCAAGGTCGCGCCGTTCAACAACGTCAAGGTGCGGCAGGCGATCGCGTACGCCATCGACCGTTCGTCGGTGGTGAACGCGGCGGGCGGTTCGTCGCTGGCCGAGGCCGCGACCACCTTCCTGCCGAACCAGAAGTCCTTCGGGTACGACCCCTACGACCTCTTCCCGGCGGGCGCGTCCGGCAACGCGGCGAAGGCCAAGGAGCTGCTCAAGGAGGCCGGTTACCCGAAGGGGATCACCGTCACGCTGACGCACTCCAACGACAAGGACTTCGAGACCAGCCCCGAGATCGCGACCGCGATCCAGGACGCGCTCAAGAAGGCCGGCATCACCGTCAAGCTCCAGGGCCTGGAGATCAACGACTACAAGGACAAGATCCACAGCGTCAAGACCGAACCGGGCTTCTTCCTCGCCCACTGGGGTGCCGACTGGCCCTCCGGCGGTCCCTTCCTCGCCCCGATCTTCGACGGCCGCCAGATCGTCAAGGACGGCGCGAACTTCAACAACGGCATGCTCAATGACAAGTCGGTCAATGACGAGATTGACGCGATCAACAAGTTGACGAATCTTGACGAGGCAGCCAAGCGGTGGGGTGCACTGGACAAGAAGATCGGCGAGCAGGCCCTGACCGTGCCGCTGTTCCACCCCGTCTACAAGCGACTCGTCGGCAAGGACATCAAGAACGTCGTGATCAGCGACTGGACCGGCGTCCTGGACATCTCCCAGGTCGCGGTCAAGTAACCCCATGAGCGAGGCACTTGTCGCCTCCCGGACCGCCGGGACGGACCTCTCCGTCCCGGCGGTCTCGGGGGCCCGTCAGTTCTGGCGGCGGCTGCGTGTGCAGCGCGCCGCCCTCGTCGCGGCGGTCGTCGTCGCCCTGCTCGTCCTGGTCGCGCTCGCCGCGCCGCTGCTCACCGCCATCGAGGGCCAGGACCCCTTCACCTACCACCCCTCGCTCATCGACTCCGCGCGCGGAGGTGTGCCGACCGGCTCCTTCGGGGGCATCACCGGCGACCACTGGCTCGGTGTCGAACCGCAGACCGGCCGCGACCTGTTCGCCCGGCTCGCGTACGGCGCCCGCGTCTCCCTCGGTGTCGCCCTGGGGGCGACCGTCGTGCAGGTCTTCATCGGGGTCGTGATCGGTGTCGCCGCCGGGCTCGGCAACCGATGGGTTGATCAACTGTTGAGCCGGATCACCGACATCATCGTGGCGATGCCGTTGATGATCATGTCGTTGGCGCTGCTCGCGATCGTGCCCAACAGCTTCCCGAGGCCCCTGCTGGTCGCGGGAGTCATCGGGCTGATCGCCTGGGGCAACGTCGCGAAGATCGTGCGCGCCCAGACGCTCACCCTCAAGGAACTCGACTACGTCGCGGCCGCCCGGCTCAGCGGCTGGGGCACCTGGCGCATCGCCCGCCGCGAACTGCTGCCCGGCCTGGCCGCGCCCGTCATCACGTACTCCGCGCTGCTCTTCCCGATGAACATCAGCGCCGAGGCCGCGCTGTCCTTCCTCGGTGTCGGGGTGAAGCCGCCGACGCCCTCCTGGGGCCAGATGCTCACCGCCGCCGACGTCTGGTACCAGGCAGCCCCGCAGTACCTGCTGCTGCCCGCCGGCGCCCTCTTCGTCACCGTGCTCTCCCTGACCGTCCTCGGCGACGGCGTCCGCACGGCCCTCGACCCCCGCGCGGCCTCCCGCCTGCGCGTCGGCACGGGCCGCAAGCGCGAGGCGAAGGCGGACGCGAGCGGCAAGAAGGTCACGGTGGACGCCAGTTCCGGCCAGTCAACAGTTGATCCGAGCATCAATACGATCAAGTCGGCCGACGCCAACGGCGGGAAGGAGGACCCGGCATGAGCGGCTTCGGAGGCTTCGTCCTGCGCCGGGCCATCGGCACCGTGATCACCCTGTTCGCCATCTCGGTGATCGTCTACGTGGTCTTCTTCGTCACCCCAGGGAACGTCGCCCAGATCACCTGCGGCCCGCGCTGCTCCCCGGAGCAAGTGCACCAGGTGGCGCAGCAGTTGAGGCTCGACGACCCGTTGTACCTCCGCTACTGGCACTTCCTCCAGGGCATCCTCGTCGGCCAGGACTACTCCACGGGCACCTCAGTGGAGCACTGCTCGGCGCCCTGCCTCGGGCAGTCGTACCAGGGCGACCAACAGGTCACCCAGCTGATCCTGGCGAAGCTGCCGGTCAGCCTGTCGCTCGTGTTCGGCGCGATGGTGCTGTGGCTGATCCTCGGCGTCGGCACGGGCATCCTGTCGGCGTGGCGGCGCGGCCGGTTCACGGAGCGCCTGCTGACCGGCATCACCCTCGCGGGCGTCGCCACCCCGGTGTTCGTGATCGGCCTGGTGCTGATGATCGTCATCTGCGGGCAGCTGCAACTGCTGCCCTTCCCGCAGTACGTCGGCCTCACCGACGACCCCGAACAGTGGGCCTGGAACCTGCTGTTGCCCTGGCTCTCCCTGGCCCTCATCGAGGCCGCCACGTTCGCCCGGCTCACCAGGGCGTCGATGCTGGAGACGCTCGCCGAGGACCACATCCGCACCTTCCGCGCGTACGGCGTCGGTGAACGGTCGATCATCGGGCGGCACGCGCTGCGCGGGGCGTTCGCGCCGATCATCGCGCTCAACGCCAACAACGTCGGCTCGGCGGTCGGCGGCGCGGTGCTCACCGAGACGCTCTTCGGGCTGCCCGGCATCGGACAGGAACTCGTCCACGCCGTCAATGTCGTCGACCTGCCGGTGGTCGTCGGCATGGTCCTGGTCATCGGCTTCTTCGTGGTCATCGCCAACGCCGTCGCGGACGTGCTGTACGCGGTGGCCGACCGACGGGTGGTGCTCGCATGAGTTCGCTGGACGGCTCGACGGACGCCTCGGCGGACGTCTTGGTGGAAGTGACCGGCCTGACGGTCGGGTTCGGTTCCCTGCGGGCCGTGGACGGCCTCTCCTTCCGGCTGGAGAAGGGCGCCGCGCTGGGCCTCGTCGGCGAGTCCGGCTCGGGCAAGTCCACGGTCGCCTCGGCCCTGTTGGGGCTGCACCGCGGCACGGGGGCCGACGTCGGCGGCTCGGTACGGGTGGCCGGCATCGACGTACAGGAGGCGTCCGACGCGGACCTGCACCGGCTGCGTGGTGGTAAGGCCGCGATGGTCTTCCAGGACCCGCTGTCGTCCCTGGACCCGTACTACGCGATCGGCGACCAGATAGCCGAGGTCTATCGGGTGCACACGCGTGTGTCACGTCGGGCCGCACGCGCGCGTGCCGTCGACGTACTGGACCGGGTCGGCATTCCGGACGCGGTACGGCGGTCCCGTTCGCGCCCGCACGAGTTCAGCGGCGGGATGCGGCAACGCGCCCTCATCGCCATGGCGTTGGCGTGCGAGCCCGACCTCCTGATCGCCGACGAGCCCACGACCGCGCTCGACGTGACCGTCCAGGCCCAGATCCTGGACCTGTTGCACACGTTGCGCGAGGAGACCGGCCTGGGGCTGCTGCTCGTCACGCACGACGTGGGTGTCGCCGCCGAGAGCGTCGACGAGATCCTGGTCATGCGGCACGGGCGGGCCGTCGAACACGGGCCGGTGGGCACCGTCCTCGGGGAGCCGGCCGAGGCGTACACCCGCGACCTGCTCGGCGCGGTCCCGCGCGTGGACGCGCCCCGCGCCCTCCTGGCGGCATCCACGGCGCCCGCGGACGTCGTCCTGGAGGCGACGGGCCTACGGCGTGAATTCGGGCGCGGGAAGCGGGCGTTCGCGGCCGTGGACGACGTGTCGCTGACGATCCACCGGGGCGAGACCCTCGGCATCGTGGGCGAGAGCGGCAGCGGCAAGACGACGCTGGGCAGGATGCTGGTCGGGCTCCTGAAGCCGACGGCCGGCGAGATCAAGCCCGGCGGCGGGGTCCGCCCCGACGTGCAGATGGTCTTCCAGGACCCCGTCTCCTCCCTCAACCCCCGCCGCAGCGTGGGCGAGTCGATCGCCGACCCGCTCCGCGCGCGTGGAGAACGCGACGAGGAGAGCATCCGGGGGCGCGTACGCGAACTCCTGGAGCGCGTGGGGCTCGAAGGGGCGCACTACGACCGCTACCCGCACGAGTTCAGCGGCGGCCAGCGCCAGCGTGTGGGCATAGCACGGGCGCTCGCGGCCGACCCGCGCGTGATCGTGTGCGACGAGCCGGTCTCCGCGCTCGACGTCACCACACAGGCCCAGGTCGTCGCCCTGCTCGGCGAACTCCAGCGCGAACTCGGCCTCGCGCTCGTGTTCGTCGCCCACGACCTCGCGGTCGTCCGCCAGGTGAGCGACCGGGTCGCGGTGATGCGCCGCGGGAGGATCGTTGAACAAGGCCCCGCCGACGAGGTCTACGACGCACCCCAGGACCCGTACACGAAGCAGCTCCTGGCCGCCGTACCGGCCCTCGATCCCCAGGTCGCGGCCCAGCGCAGGGCGGTCCGAAGGGAGTTGGCGACGACGTGACGGTCGCGTCGCGACGACGGGACGGTGCCGTCCCTACGACGGGACGGTCCCGTCGCGACGACAGGACTGTGCCGTCCCCACGACGTGACGAGCTCGTCGCTACGGCACCGTAGCGACGACGCGGCAGCGGTCTGACGTTTCGTGCGCGATTGATCTCTTAGCGCGACGGAACGCGACCTGCACGGGAAAGTTACGCCCGTTCACCCCTTTTGGTGGCGCGATGGACAACCGTCCGTCGCGCCACCGCCTTGTCCGCATACGTTCGTCCCGCTGCGAGCCGCCGGGTCAACGGCGGCTCCCCATATGGGAGATCGGGGGTGTACCCGTGCGCATAGGACTGCTTACGGAGGGTGGCTATCCGTATGTGAGCGGTGACGCCAGACTCTGGTGCGACCGGCTCGTACGCGGGCTCGGGCAGCACGAGTTCGACATCTACGCGCTCAGCCGCAGCGAGCGCCAGGAGGACGAGGGCTGGCTCGAACTGCCACCCCAGGTCAGTCGGGTGCGCACCGCGCCGCTGTGGACCGCCGAGGACGACGGTGTGACCCTCGGGCGCCGCGCGCGCAGGCGGTTCGCCGAGTGCTACGACGAGCTGGCGGCCGTGCTGTGCGAGGGGGACGGCCAGGCCTCCTCGGGGGTGGCGGAAGGG
>NZ_JBXVPZ010000460.1:0-7550 GCF_057961495.1 Streptomyces sp. P5F9
GGGCTCCGCCCCCAGACCCCCATCGGCCCTGAAGGGGCCTCGTCCTCAAACGCCGGACGGGCTGATTAATGCGGGCCTGCGGTGAAAGGTTGCCGGGCGGGCTGGATTGCGTCGGCTGCGTCAGCGAAGTGCCGGACGGGGTGGGCACGCGTGGCCTGCGCTGAGAGGGTGCCGGGCAGGCTGGATGGTGGCGGCCTGCGTTGAAAAGACGCCCGGCGGGCCGGATAGCAGGCCCGGGTCAGCAAGTGTCGGAAGGGCTGGGTAGCGCCGGCCCGCGTCCAGCAGCAGCTGTCCAGACGGAGAGCCTGATGAATGCCGACCTGCGCCACCAAGCGCCGCACGGGCTGAGAGTGCCGGCCCGCGCCCAGCAGTAACCGTCCGGGCGGGCTGAAGAGTGCCGGCCCGCGGCCAGCAGAACCGCCCCGCCGGACAGGCTGAAGAGTGCCGGCCCGCGCCCAGCAGTAACCGCCCCGCCGGGCACCCTGAAAAATGCCGGCCCGTGTCGATCAGTGACCGTCCAGCCCGGCAAGCCGATCTCGTCGGACCGGTGTCGACAAGGGGCGGCCGGACGAGTGACGCGCACCCAGTAACCTTGTGCGGGGCGCACTCGCGACCCCGCCCCGCTCACCACCCCGCACCAGGAAGGTGTCCTCCCGTGGAAAACGGCGCCGCCCGGACCGCCCCGGCAGTGATTGTCGCCATCGACGGCCCCTCCGGCACGGGCAAGTCGAGCACGTCGAAGGCCGTGGCAGCGCAGCTCGGGCTGAGCTATCTGGACACCGGGGCGCAGTACCGGGCGATCACCTGGTGGATGGTGAACAACGGGATCGATCTCACCGACCCCACCGCCATCGCGGACGCGGCAGGCAAGGCGGAGATCGTCTCGGGCACCGACCCGGCGAACCCGACCATCAGCGTCGACGGCGTGGACGTGGCCGGGCCGATCCGTACCCAGGAGGTCACCTCCAAGGTCAGCGCGGTCAGTGCGGTGCCCGAGGTGCGGGCCCGGATCACCGAGCTTCAGCGGTCGCTGGCCGCCGAGGCCGAGCGGGGGATCGTGGTCGAGGGGCGGGACATCGGCACGACCGTGCTGCCCGATGCCGACCTGAAGATCTTCCTCACCGCGTCCCCCGAGGCGCGTGCCGCCCGGCGGAGTGGTGAGCTGAAGGGCGCCGATGTGCGGACCACGCGCGAGGCGCTGCTGAAGCGGGACGCGGCCGACTCCTCGCGCAAGACCTCGCCGCTCGCGAAGGCGGACGACGCGGTCGAGGTGGACACCTCCGAGCTCACGCTCCAGCAGGTCATCGAGTGCGTCGTCACCCTCGTCGGGGAGAAGCGAGCCGAGAAGTGACCGCACCTACGGAGCGCGGGGCCGAGATCGGGCGCCGCATCGGCGTCGGCCTGATGTACGGGCTGTGGAAGCCGCGTGTGCTGGGTTCCTGGAAGGTTCCCACCACCGGCCCGGTGATCCTCGCCGTCAACCACTCGCACAACATCGACGGCCCTATGGTCATCGGTGTGGCGCCCCGCGCTTCGCACTTCCTCGTCAAGAAGGAAGCGTTCGTGGGGCCGCTCGGGCCCTTCATGCGCGCCGTCGGGCAGGTGGAAGTGGACCGTTCGACCGCCGACCGTATGGCCGTCACCCGCGCGCTCGACATCCTGAAGGGCGGCGGGGTTCTCGGGATCTTCCCCGAGGGCAGCCGCGGTGAGGGCGACTTCGCCGCGCTGCGCGCCGGGCTCGCCTACTTCGCGGTCCGCAGCGGCGCCCCGATCGTGCCGGTGGCCGTGCTGGGCAGCTCGGAGAAGAGCGGACGACTGATAAAGGCGCTGCCCCCGCTGCGCTCCCGCGTCGACGTCGTCTTCGGCGACCCGTTCGACGCGGGTGACGGCTCCGGCCGCCGTACGCGCAAGGCGCTGGACGAGGCGACCGAGCGCATCCAGAAGCAGCTGGCCGCCCACCTGGACGACGCCAGGCGCCTCACCGGGCGCTAAGAGACACTTGAGTAGTGGATCACCCGAAATCCGGGGGTTCCACCGATCACCACGATGAACGAGGTACCGATCTTCATGAACGACCAGATCCAGCCCGACGGCTCCGGCGAGGAGCACGAGCACGGGGCGCTCGGCGACGCCGAGTACGCGGAGTTCATGGAGCTCGCCGCCGTAGAGGGCTTCGACATCGAGGACGTCGAGGGCGCCATCGGCGAGGCGGGACACGGGCCGCTGCCCGTCCTCGCCGTCGTCGGCCGGCCGAACGTCGGCAAGTCGACTCTCGTCAACCGCATCATCGGGCGGCGTGAAGCCGTCGTGGAGGACAAGCCGGGTGTCACGCGGGACCGTGTGACCTATGAGGCCGAATGGGCCGGGCGGCGGTTCAAGGTCGTCGACACCGGTGGGTGGGAGCAGGACGTCCTCGGGATCGACGCCTCCGTGGCCGCCCAGGCCGAGTACGCGATCGAGGCCGCCGACGCGGTCGTCTTCGTCGTCGACGCCAAGGTCGGCGCCACCGACACCGACGAGGCGGTCGTACGGCTGCTGCGCAAGGCCGGGAAGCCCGTCGTGCTGGCGGCCAACAAGGTCGACGGTCTGAGCGGCGAGTCCGACGCCTCCTATCTGTGGTCCCTGGGGCTCGGCGAGCCCCACCCCGTCTCCGCGTTGCACGGGCGCGGCACCGGCGACATGCTGGACGCCGTCCTGGAGGCCCTTCCGGAGGCGCCCGAGCAGACCTTCGGCACCGCGGTCGGCGGACCCCGCCGTATCGCGCTGATCGGTCGCCCGAACGTCGGCAAGTCCTCGCTGCTGAACCGGGTGGCGGGCGAGGAGCGTGTCGTCGTCAACGAGATCGCGGGTACGACCCGTGACCCGGTCGACGAACTGATCGAACTCGGCGGTATCACCTGGAAGTTCGTCGACACGGCGGGCATCCGCAAGCGCGTCCACCTCCAGCAGGGCGCCGACTACTACGCCTCGCTGCGCACCGCCGCCGCCGTCGAGAAGGCGGAGGTCGCGGTCATCCTGATCGACGCCTCCGAGTCCATCTCGGTGCAGGACCAGCGGATCGTCACCATGGCCGTCGAGGCGGGCCGCGCGATCGTCCTCGCCTTCAACAAGTGGGACACCCTCGACGAGGAGCGCCGCTACTACCTGGAGCGCGAGATCGAGACCGAGCTCGCCCAGGTCGCGTGGGCGCCCCGGGTGAACGTCTCGGCGCGCACCGGCCGCCACATGGAGAAGCTGGTCCCGGGCATCGAGACCGCGCTGGCAGGCTGGGAGACGCGTGTCCCGACGGGCCGACTGAACGCGTTCCTGGGCGAGTTGGTCGCCGCCCACCCGCACCCGGTCCGCGGCGGCAAGCAGCCCCGCATCCTCTTCGGCACCCAGGCCGGCACCAAGCCCCCGCGTTTCGTCCTCTTCGCCTCCGGCTTCATCGAGGCCGGCTACCGCCGCTTCATCGAGCGCCGCCTGCGCGAGGAGTTCGCCTTCGAGGGCACCCCGATCCACATCTCGGTCCGGGTCCGCGAGAAGCGCGGCAAGAAGAAGTAGCCGTAGCCGTACGGCCGTTGTGCGACACGGCTGTTCTACGACGAAGAGGGCGGCCCCTGTTGGACAGGGGCCGCCCTCTTCGTGTGCGTGCGTGCCGCGTCAGATGCCTCGGCGCGGGCCGGGGGGCAGGGCCGCCGGGATGTGGTGCATCCCGGTGTGGCCGTGCTGTTGCTGCTGCCCGGCGTGACCGAGCTGCCCGACGCGCTGCCACTGCGACTGCTGCCGGGCGCTGTAGGCCCCCGCGCTGTACGCGCTGTACGAGCCCCCGCCGAGTGAACCCCCGCCGAACGAACCGCCGCTGAACGAGCCCGTGCTGTGCGGGCTGTGCCCGAAGGCGGTGAACCCCAGCTCCTCCTCGCCGCTGCGGTCACCCGGCAGCGAGCGGAAGGTCTTGACCCACTCCGAGTAGAGCCGGTCGTAGATCGGCGTGGCCGATGGACCGCCGGGGCTGTCCTGGGCCGATCGCGAGGACGGGATCGACTGGTAGGGCCGGCTGCGGGGAACGTCGTATGCGTGCACGTATGTCCAAACGACGCGTGACCTGAAGGGATGCGGCTCAGGTGCCCGCGAGCGGCAGCGCGGAGCCGACCAGCTGGCCGTTCGCCGCGGCCTTGTCGAGTGCGCTGCGCAGCAGGTCCTCGCGGGGCTGGCGGCCGATCGAGCCGACCGGTGCCGCGAACATCAGCACCTGCTGGTGCTTGTTGGCGGCGGCCCGCCAGCTGTCGGTGACCTGGAGCGGCTGGTGTGCCTGCCACCAGGCCACCGGGGAGCCGCCGTTGCTGCTCGGCTGCAGCACCGCGTGCAGCTGGCCCGCGGCGAGCAGCACCGACCAGCCGTGCAGCACGGGCGGCACGGTGGTGATCTCGCTGAGCGGCATGAAGCCCTGCTCGATCAGCAGCGGCAGGAAGTCGTCCCCGACGCCGGTCGAGCCGGGCCGCACGATGGGCGCGGTTGGCTCGACGACCAGGGCGGGGTGCAACTCCCCCGAGATCAGGACGAGTCCGCTGGTCACCCCGAGCACGGCCTGCTCGGGTACGGCCTGCTCCGGCGCGCCGGCCGGGGCGTGCGTGTTGCCGCTGATGGAGCGGACGGCGCCCTGCAACTGCTCCTCGGTGACCTGGACGATCTGCGAGGGCAGGCAGGTGGCGTGGGCGAAGGCGAGGACGGCGGTCTCGTCGCCGATGAACAGGACGGTGCTGGTGCGCTCCTGATCGGAGTCGCCCTGGGTGCGGCACGACGTGCAGTCGTAACTGCCCGGGGCGTTGTCTCCGGCGAGCAGCCGGTCGGCTTCTTCGTCGCCGATCTCGGCGCGTACGTCGTCGCTGACGTCGAGCATGCGCGGCACGGGTGGCTCCCTCGGAATGCGGTGCCCGGTGGGTCCCGGGCTCATGAAGAAGACAACGGAGGATCTGTGGCGGGAGTCACGCTCCAGAGCGAACCGAATCGAACCAACCGAAGCGGACGGTCATGGTTGGTACGGAATCGGACACTCTGTGTCAACTCTGTGAAAGGTCAAGGGAGTTGGTGGCGTGAACCGAGTCACAACATGTGTCGGCAGCTGGTCGAAAAATCGTGAAATCAGCGAATGTAGTGGGTGGCCGAAAAGTGCCGATACCTGCGGTAACAGTGAACTGGCCTGCGGCGACGGGCAGTTGGTCGACATCGGCTCGTCCACCTCCGTACATTCCTCCGCCGTGTGCAACGAGCACCGCTCGGGACACGTCCGCCGGCCGAACAAGCCAGCAAGCAGCACCACCTCCGGCGGACGGGGAGGAGCGCGAGGACCGCGTCGATGCGCGGGAGCCGCGAACCGCCTTGGGGGACCCCGGGTTGTTGGAGAGGGAACTACATGTCCGACTGTGCCGATACCACTCGCGAGAACGCTCCTGAGACCCACAGCAAGGGTCACGTGCGTACGACGGCGGTCCTCGCCGGGGCGGCCCTGCTCGCCCCCCTCGGACTGCTGGCCGCAAGCGGCAACGCCGCGGCGGCCGACAGCGGAGTGTGGGACCGCATCGCCCAGTGCGAGAGCGGCGGCAACTGGCACATCAACACAGGCAACGGCTACTACGGAGGACTCCAGTTCTCCGCCGGGACCTGGCGCGCCTACGGCGGTTCGGCCTACGCGGCCACCGCCGACCAGGCCTCCAAGTCCGCGCAGATCGCCGTCGCCGGCAAGGTCCAGCGGGCCCAGGGCTGGGGCGCCTGGCCGGTCTGCTCGGCGAAGGCCGGAGCGAGCGGCAGCGCACCCGCGGCCTCCTCCGGCACGGTGAGCGAGAAGTCGACGACGAAGAAGTCGACCAAGAAGGCGACCCCGTCGAAGCCCGCGAAGACGCCGGCCCGCGGGACGAACAACGCCTCGCGCGGCACGTCCCGCGGCGACTACACCGTCCGCGAGGGCGACACGCTGAGCGCCATCGCCGCCCAGCACGGGACCACTTGGCGGAAGATCTACGCCGCCAACAAGTCCGTCATCGGCGCCGACCCCGATCTGATCGTCCCCGGCCAGCAGCTCGACCTCTGAGCCGAACGACTTCTGAGCCGAACGGCCTCTGAGCCGAACGGCCTTTGAGGTGGACGGCCTCTGAGCCGAGCCGCTCCCGAGCCGCCCCCGCCCGGTCCTCCGACCGGGCGGGGGCGCGCCCGTTACGCCAGTTCTGCCGCCTCGCCGCCGAACACGACACTCCCGCGCCGCAGTTCGTACACGATCGCCGCCCGGCCGCGCAGCACCGGCGGCAGCCGCTGCTCGGCCACGACCACGCACGCGTCCAACCCGCCCAGCAGGTCGTACGTGTGCGCCGCGACCGCGGGCGACATGCCCTGCGCCGGTTCGTCGACGAGCACCACACGCGCGCGTGCCAGCAGGGCCCGGGAGAGCGCCAGCATCCGCTGCTCGCCGCCGGAGAGGGTGCCGGCCCGGCGAGGGAGGAGGGGGCCCAGCTGCGGATACGCGTCGAGGGCAACGGCGTAGTCCCGCGAGGCGAGTTCGAGGTTCTCGTGGACGGTGAGGGACCCGAACACGGCCTGCCGTTCCGGCACCAGACACAGTCCCCGGCGGGCCCGTTCGTGCGCGGGCACACGGGTCACATCGGCGCCGTCCCACACCACCGCACCGCCCGACAGCGCGACCGTACCGGCGAGGGCGCGCAGGGCAGTTGTCCGGCCGGAGCCGTTGCGGCCCAGCAGGACGGTGAGGCCGTGAGCGGGGGCGGCGAGGGTGATGCCGTGCAGGGCTTCGAGGGGGCCGTAGCGCACGCGCGCGTGGCGCAGGGCGATGGTCATGCGGGGGTCTCCCGCGTGGCCTCTCGGGCGCCGGGTGGGTCGAGGACGTGACCGGGCGGACCGGAGGCGACGATCCGCCCGGCGGCCATCACATGGACCACGTCGGCGAGGTCGGCGACCAGATCGAGGTCGTGCTCGACGACGAGGAGGGCGGTGCCCTCGGCGGCCAGAGCCCTCAACACCAGGGTCAGCGAGGCCACTTCGGCGGTGTCGAGTCCGGCGGCGGGCTCGTCGAGCAGCAGCACCCGCGGACCCCCGGCGAACGCCCGCGCCAGCTCCACCCGGCGCAGCGTCCCGGTGGGCAGCCCGGCGGCGGGCAGCGACCGTACGTCCCCGTCTAGCCCGAACAGCCGCAACGCCCGCTCCACGGCGCCCGGTTCGGCGACCCGACCCTGCTCGGCACCGACGCGCACGTTCTCGGCGACGGTCAACGAGGGGAACACGGCGAGCTGTTGAAAGGTCCGGGCGATCCCGAGCCGGGTGCGGGCGTGCGCGGGCAGCCGGGTGATGTCCCGTCCCCCGAGCCGGACCTGCCCCCGCGCGGGCCGCACGGTCCCGGCCAGACAGTGGAACAGGGTGCTTTTACCAGCCCCGTTGGGCCCGACCACGGCGGTGACCTGCCCGGCCCGCACGACGAGGTCGACCCCGTCGAGCGCGGTGAAGCCGCCGTAGCGGGCGTGCAGGGTGTGGGCGGTGAGGACGGGTGGGGCCGGGCAGGTCACCGC
>NZ_JBXVPZ010000461.1:0-7545 GCF_057961495.1 Streptomyces sp. P5F9
GCACTCCGCCATGAAAGCGGCGTGCGAAGGAGCCGTACGCACATGCACTTCTCCCTGCTCGCACCCCTCGGGGCGCACGCCCCCCTGCCCGTGATCGCCCGTCACCCCGCCCAACTCGTGGGCAACACCCCCGTCCTGTGGGTCGACGAACCCTTCGCACCGGCCGGCCGCGGCTTCTACGCCAAGCTGGAAGGGACCAACCCCGGCGGCATCAAGGACCGCCCCGGCCTGCACATGGTCCGAGAAGCTCGGAGACGCGGTGAACTCGCCCCGGGCGCGCCCGTCATCGAGTCCTCCAGCGGCACCCTCGGCCTGGGCCTCGTGCTGGCCGGGCTGACGTACGGTCATCCGGTCACCGTCGTCACCGACCCGGGCATGGAGCCGTCGATGGTCCGGCTCCTGAGCGCCGTGGGCGCACAGGTGGACCAGGTGACCACTCCCCACCCCGAGGGCGGCTGGCAACAGGCCCGGCGCGAGCGCGTCGCGGCGCTGCTGGCCCGCACGCCGGGCGCGTACTGCCCGGACCAGTACCACAACCCCGACAACGCGGGCGCCTACCGGCCGCTCGCCGCCGAACTCCTCGCCCAACTCGGCCGCATCGACGTCCTGGTGGCCGCGGTCGGTACCGGCGGCCACTCGGCGGGTACCGCCTCCGTGCTGCGAGAGTCGCTGCCCGACCTCACCCTCGTCGGAGTGGACTCGGTCGGCTCGACGATCTTCGGCCAACCCGCCGCACCGCGACTGATGCGCGGCCTGGGGTCCAGCATCCACCCCTCGAACGTCGACTACGCGGCCTTCGCCGAGGTGCACTGGGTGGCTGCGGCCGAGGCGGTCGGCGCCTGCCGCCGGCTTGCCCGCCGTTACTACGCGTCGGGCGGCTGGAGCGTCGGCGCGGTCGCCCTGGTGGCCGGATGGGTTGCCCGGACGCATCCGATCGGCACCCGGATCGCCGCGATCTTCCCCGACGGGCCGCACCGCTACCTGGAGACGGTGTACAACGACGCCTGGTGCCGAGACCACGGCCTTCTCGGACACGAGATGCCCGACGAGCCGGACGAGATCGCCGAGCCGGACGAGTGCACGGCGACCTCCTGGACCCGCTGCAGCCGGGTCCGTGACCCGCTGGCCCGCGACGCGGTGAAGGCAGCCGTCCGATGAAGGGGCTCAGGGCCCAGCTGGCCTCCTTCGACCGGCCCGCCCGGCTGTTGATGGTGAACCAGTTCGCCATCAACCTCGGCTTCTACATGCTGATGCCCTACCTCGCCGACCACCTCGCCCACGGCCTCGGCCTCGCCGCCTGGGCGGTCGGCCTGGTGCTCGGCGTGCGCAACCTGTCCCAACAGGGCATGTTCCTCGTGGGCGGCACACTCGCCGACCGCTACGGCTGCAAGCCGATGATCCTGGCCGGGTGCGGGCTGCGGACGGTCGCGTTCGGGCTGCTCGCGGTGGCGAGTTCGCTGCCCGCGCTCATCGCCGCCTCCGCGCTGACAGGGCTGGCAGGCGCACTGTTCAACCCCGCCGTGCGGGCGTATCTGGCGGCAGAGGCCGGCGAGGAACGGCGCGTGGAGGCGTTCGCCGCCTTCAACGTCTTCTACCAGGCAGGCATCCTGGTCGGCCCACTCGCCGGACTCGCCCTGCTGGCCTGGGACTTCGGCGCGGTGTGCACGGTGGCCGCGGTCATCTTCGGAGCCCTTGCCGTACTGCAGGCCCGCGCGTTGCCCGCGCGTCCGCCCGCCGACCGGAGCGCGGAGCCGGCCTGGCGGGCGGTGGCCGCGGACTGGCGCGCCGTAGCCGTCAACCGGCCGTTCCTCCTCTTCGCCGCCGCGATGGCCGGCTCGTACGTGCTGGCCTTCCAGGTGTATCTCGCGCTGCCGCTGCGGGCCCGCGAACTCTTCGGCGAGCGGACCGGGTTGGTGACGGGTGCGATCTTCGCCGTATCCGCGCTGGCCGCACTGTCGGGACAACTGAAACTGACGGCGTGGGCGAAGCGCACTCTGGCCGGGCCGCGCGCGATCGTCTACGGACTGATGGTGATGGGGGCCGGGTTCCTGCCCCTGCTGCCCGGACCGTACGGGGGCGCCGCCGGCATGGCGGAGGGCGTGCTCGCACTCGCCCTGTGCGCCGCACTGCTGGCCTGGGGCGGAGCTCTGCTCTACCCCTTCGAGATGGACACCGTCGTACGCCTGTCCGGCGACCGGCTCGTCGCCACGTACTACGGCGCCTACAACACCGCCTCCGGCATCGCGATCTCGCTCGGCAACCTCGCCGTCGGGGCGCTCTTCGACACGGGCGTCCGCTGGCTGCCGTGGGTGGTTCTCGCGGCTACCGGCTTCGCGTGCGCGGGGCTGGTGGCGCGGCTGCACCGGGCGGGGCGCCTGGCGCCGCCGCCGGTTCCGGTGCCGGCCTGAGGCGAGGCGACGTCGGGCGCCTCACACCCCGGTCACGGCCGCCGTGGCCGGGGGCGTGCGTCCGGGCCGTGGCGCTGGCGCTGGGGCCCGCGATGCTGCTGGCCGGCACGGCACACTGGGCCGCCGACCGGATTGATCTCCCCGTAGTCGAGCCAAGAGCGCGGGAAAGCCCGGCCGACCTGGGTAGATGACACCCGGGTCGGCCGGGCTGGTGACGGCGGGGCATCCCGCCGTGTCGGAACTACGCGGAGGCGGCACCCCGGCGGCGTGCGAGATAGAACGCTCCGCCCGCCACGACGACCACGACGGCGCCGATGCCGATCCAGGCGCCGGCCGACAGGCCGCCGTCGTCCTTCGTCTCGGCCTCGGCGGCGGGGGAGGCCGAGGGCTCCTCCGCCGTGGGAGAGGCGGACTGCGATGCGGTCTCGCTCGGGGTCGGGCTCGCGGACTTCGCGCCGGCTGCGGCAGCCTTCAGCTTGAGCACCGGGGCGGGCTGCTCGCCGCTCTCGTCCAGCTCGATCCAGCGGTCGGTACGGCCGTCGCTGTACGTCTGGAGCGTCTTGAACGCCAGCTCCTTCGCGTCAGGGAGCTGCTTGACGACGACCGAGTACTCGGCGTTGACGCCGGCCTTCACCGCCGGACCCTTCATGGTGTAGCCGTCGTCGTTCGCCGTGAACTTCCAGCCCTTGGGACCTTCGCCGTACGTCACGTCGGCCGGCGCGATGCCCGCCGGCAGAACCACACGGATCTCGGTGATCCCGGCCGTGCTGGACTCCGACTCGGCGTCGAAGGAGACCTCGACGTTCTCGGCGAGGGCCTGCGCCTTCTCCGACTCGACCTCCACGTGAGCGGCGGCAGGACCGGCGGTCAGCAGGACGGCGGTGGCAGCCACGGCTGTGGCGACCGCCAGGCGCCGGGCGGTGGCACGGGTGTTGCTGAGGTGGGACATGGGTGTCTCCAGGCGTGATGGAACGCGGAGCGGCGAGAGAGCGCTGCTCCGGCAGGGTCAGTTGGCGAGTACGAACCCCGCCGGCGGAGGACCCCGCCGTACCACCACGTCCGCGAGCAACGCCCCTTGGAGGGGCGGATGTTCCATCCATTCAAGGGCGAGCGCGGGCAGCCCGCCCTCCACCATCGCGGGGCGATCGCTCAGCAACGCCCACGTCGTGGCGATCCGGGCCCGCACCCCGTCGACGGCGGTCGTCACGCCGCGTGCCAGCGACCAGCACACCGCATCCGCACGGTGCAGCAGTACGGCGACGAGCACGGCCGCGACGGCGTGGACGGCGGTCATCGTGAGCGAGCCGTGCAGCCGCTCGTGCCACGCACCATGGGCATCCATGGCGTGGTAGCTGTGCATGGGCATCGCCAGGGCCATGGTCGGGGTGACAGCGTGCGCGTGTGCGGCCGACAGCCACAGGTGCAGGCCCACCTGCGCGGCGGCGCTCGTCACGATCACCGCGCCCAGCGTCCGCTGACGCCGGGCACCGGCGAGCCCGATACCGAAGAGAACGGCGACAGCCCAGGCGCTCTGCCGCCACGGTGCCGGTCCCTCGGCAATCAGATGGTGGGCGCTCACGCCCAGCACCGTCCCGACAGCGGCGAACACCGCGGCCCGAAGAACGGGCAGAGGCGCACGGTGCGTCGTCGTACGGAGCATGGTCATGACCTGACCATCATCGGGCATGGCCCGGCGCGGCCGGAGGCGGGTTCCGGAAAGAGGTGGCTCGCCCGTATTTCCGCGTTCCGCTCGCTTCTTCGTGGTTGATCACGTCACCAGAGTGCGGTGACCCCCGCCGTGGCCAGACCGAGCGCGGCGCAGAGACCGAGGGTGCGCAGGACGCTCCACTTGAGCCTGAAGATCATGGCGAGCGCGGCGAGAGTGATGGCCAGGGCAGTGGGCCGAATGGTGGTCGGGTCGGGGAGCTGGAGGTGCAGCGGCCCCCAGGTGGCGTCCTTGACCGTGGTGATCAGGGTGTGTTGTGCGAAGTAGAGCGCGAGGTTGGCGATGACGCCGACGGCGGCGGCGGTGATGCCGATCAGGGCCGCGGATACGGAGCGGTTGCCGCGCAGGCGCTCGATGTAGGGGGCGCCGAGGAAGATGAACAGGAAGCAGGGTACGAAGGTCACCCAGGTGGTGAGCAGCGCGCCGAGCAGGGCGGCGGCCCACGGGTTGAGGGCGCCGGGGTCGCGGTAGGCGCCGAGGAACGCGACGAACTGCACCACCATGATCAGCGGTCCCGGGGCGGTCTCGGCCAGGGCGAGCCCGCGGACCATCTCGCCCTCGCCGAGCCAGCCGTGGTGCTGTACGGCCTGCTGGGCGACGTGGGCGAGGACGGCGTACGCGCCGCCGAAGGTGACCAGCGCGGTGCCGGAGAAGAACACGCCCTGCGTGGTGAAGACGCTGCCGGTGCCGGTGAGGACTGCCACTGCGGCCAGAGGTACGGACCACAGCAGCAGGCCGATGAGCAGGATGCGCAACGCCCGGCGTCGGCGTGGGGAGCGTCGTCGGAGATCAGCGGCGGCGGGCCGTCGTCGGCTGCGTGCGCGGCGGACGGGCGCAGGGCGTGCGGAGTGAAGCGGGCGAGCAGCCACCCGAGACGCCTGCGCGGCAACGGCTGCGCGAACGCTGGCGAACCGTCCGAGGGCGGACCATGGCGCGGGCGCGCTTGCCGAGGGACGTGATGCTGCGTCGGCGGATAGGCGTGGGGACACCTGTGTGCGGACCCGGCGATGTCCGCGTCAGGCGTGGCGGTCGGCTTCGCCGGTCGCGTTCTGGACGGTGAGGAGCCGCACCCGCGAACCGTCGCCGACGGCGCGCCAGCGGTGGGGAGTTCCTCCGGGGTAGCAGATGCTGTCTCCCGGTTCGAGCACGTGGAGACGGGGTCCGTCCGCGGTCTGCAGGTCGATCTCGATCTCACCCGCCACGACGTAGACGAATTCGTCACCGGGGTGGTCGTAGTACTCCTCGAACCGCTCCCGGGTCCCGGTGTACTCCACGGGGTGGACGGAGTAGGCGGGGGCGCCGAGCATGCGCGCCGTGCCGCCGGGGTTGTCGACGGGCAGGCCCTCGCCCGAGCGCACCAGGTGCACGGAGCCGGCCGACGCGCCGGAATGCGGCACCGCCGCCGCGGCCATGAGCGCCTGCTGGGTGGTGCCGAGGGCGCGGGCGATGCGGTGCAGGGACTGCATGCTCGGCCGGGTCAGTCCCCGCTCCAACTGGCTGAGGAAAGGGTGGGAGAGCGCGGCGTGCTCGGCGAGCTGTACGAGGGTCAGGCCCCGCTCCTTGCGCAACTTGCGGATCTCGCTTCCGAGTTCGGCGCGCAGCGGGGCATCCGAGTCCTGTGCAACGGGCGAGGTGCTGTTGGCGGAACGGGTTGGCATGGCAGGAATCTTAAACGGTCGGCATCGACGGGCCGCTGCAGTCCTCAAGACGGCTGGGGAGAGGTTTTACGCCGGCGAAACACCAGGGCTCTACGCTGAATGTTGATGGCACGAACATTCTAGCCGTCGTCGAGTCGTACGCGGTGTACGTGCCCCACCCTCACGCCCAGCCCAAGGGAGCCCTCATGGCCGCGGCCACCTCTGACCGTTCCGTCGCCAGCTCGCCGGACTACGCCTTCCTCGACGCCATGGCCGCCCTGGCCGGAGGCGTCTGTGTCGTCACCGCTCTGACGCCCGAGGGACGCCCGCTCGGTTTCACCAGCACCGCCGTGATGAGTGTGAGCCGCGAACCGCAGCTGGTGGCGATCGGGGTGGGCCGCCGCGGCCGTACGCTGCCCGCGCTGCTCGGCGGCCGCACGTTCGCACTGAACATCCTGCATGCCGGCGGCGAGCACGTCTCGCAGCGCTTCGCCGACCCCTCCGCGGACCGGTTCGCGGACCTGGAGTGGTCGGCCGAGGAGCGCGGCGGACTGCCACTGCTGCTCGCGCACAGTTCGTACGCGGTCCTCTGCCGTATCGTGCGCGACCTCCCAGCCGGAGATCATCAGCTGATCGTCGCGGCCGTCGAGCACGTGGTGACCGGCACCGGCGGACCGACGGCGCTGGTGCACCACGACCGCCGGTACCACACGCTCGGTGCCGCGTGAGCGGGCCCGACTGGTTCCAGGTGACCGAGACCGTCCCGGGCGTCTTCCTGATCGCGGAGCCGGGGCACGTCAACAGCTATCTCCTGCTCGGCGACGACCTGGCCCTGCTCTACGACTCGGGCATGGGAATCGGCGACATCGGCGAGCAGGTGCGACGGCTTACCCGGCTGCCGCTGCTCGTCGTCAACTCCCACCACCACTTCGACCACCGCGGCGGCAACGCGTCCCTGGCCGGGCACGCCGAGGACATCGCCGTACACGCCGAAGGGGCGGAACTGCACACGGCTCCGGCTCCGCGCGAGTGGCTGGAGGCGTACGCGCACATCTCGCACGGCCTGCGGAAGCGGTACGAGGAGTTCCGGGCACTGGATACCGGCGGTTTCTTCCTGACCGACTCCCGCGTCGAGGTGCGGCCGGTTCCCTGCCTGGCCGACTGGCGGATCGAGGCCGTACGCCCCACCCGGCTGCTGCGCGAAGGAGACGTTCTCGACCTGGGCGGCCGGCGCCTGCAAGTGCTCCACACCCCCGGGCACTCGCCTGACGGCATCTGCCTGTGGGAGCCGGAGACCGGGTTGCTGCTGGCCGGGGACACGCTGATCAGCGGTACCTTCTTCGCCCATGTGCCGGGGGCCGACGTGACCGGCTTCGCCGGTTCGACGCGCCGCCTCGCCGAGTTGCCCGTCGCCACCGCGCTGCTCGGCCACAATCTGCGCCACCGGGAGTCCGCGGACTTCGTGGGCCGGGTCGCCGAGGCGTTCGCGGCCGTACGGGACGGCCGCACCCGTCCGTACCCCTCCACCGACATGTTCGGCGCCCCCGTACGCCGTCATGACTTCGACGGTTTCGCGGTACTCACCGCGCCGCACGGAACGGACCGCTGACATGCCACCACTTGCGCTGCGTGGCGCCCGGCTGCCCGACGGAGACGTCCGCGACGTCCTGCTCGACCCGGACAGCGGCCTGGTCAGGCAGGTCGCCCCGCCCGGCCTGATCCCTTCCGGCCCCGACGAACTCGACCTGGCCGGGTACCTGCTCCTGCCCGCCCC
>NZ_JBXVPZ010000462.1:0-7533 GCF_057961495.1 Streptomyces sp. P5F9
GTGTCGGCCGTGGTCAGCAGGGGAGGCGTACGGAGCTTGCCGGTTGTGAGTGTCCGGCGAGGCGTAGGGACCCTGTTGGCCACGGTTGTCGGGCGAGTCGTAGGAGGCGCTCGGGGTTCCGAACGGGGTGGCGGAATCGTTGCCGGGGGTGGCCGTCGGCGAGTTGGAGTCGGTGAAGGTGAAGCCGTAGGGGTCGTTGGCCGTGGGGTCAGGAGTGGGCAGGTCGTCGCCCCGGTCGCGGGCGTTGGCGACCGCGCGGAGGCGGTCCACCGCGCCGTCCATCGCGAACTGGGCGGCGCCGAGCCCCTCCACGACGTAGCCGCGCCGCGCCTGACCGCTGTCTTCGAAGGCGGACAGGACGCGGTACGTCGCCGAGAAGCCGCCTTCGACGCCCTCTGCGGCGACTGCTCCCCGGGTCACCACGCCGTGTCGGTCGAGGAGGGTGCGGGCCAGGGCGTGGGCGCGCACGGTGGGGTCCGGTTCGTGGGCGGGGAGCAGGGACCAGCGGCCCGCGACGGTCGGTGGTCCGGTGCGGGAGGCGGGGCGTGCGGCTGCGGTGAGCGAGCCGTAGCGCCCGCGCGGGACCGTGCGTTTGGCGCGGTGGGCCGTGGAACCTGCCGTACGGCCGGAGCCCAGCAGGGCGCGCATGGGGGCGAGTGTGTCGTTCGTGAGCCGTCCGGACCAGGCCAGGTCCCATACGGCGTCGGCCAGTTGGGGGTCGGTGGCGTTGGGGTGGGTGGTCGCGCGGATCTGGTCGGTGATTTGGCGGAAGAAGAGGCCGTAGCCGCCGGAGAGGGTGTCCAGGACCGACTGGTGCAGTGCCGTGAGTTCGAGAGGGTGTGGTGGCGGGAGGAGCAGGGGGGCCGCGTCCGCCAGGTACAGGGAGACCCAGCCGTCCTTGCCGGGGAGGGAGCCCGCGCCGGCCCACACCAGCTCGCCGGCGGAGGTGAGTTCGTCGAGCATGGCAGGCGCGTAGTTCGCCACGCGGGACGGCAGGACCAGTTTCTCCAGGGCGGACGCGGGCACGGAGGCGCCCTGCAACTGCTCCACGGCGCGCACCAGTCCGTCGATTCCGCGCAGCCCGTGGCCCTTGCCGATGTGCTGCCACTGGGGGAGGAACTGTGCGAGTGCGGCCGGCGGCACCGGCTCCAACTCGTGCCGCAGCGCGGCCAGGGAGCGGCGGCGCAGGCGGCGCAGCACCGTCGCGTCGCACCACTCCTGGCCGATGCCGGCCGGGTGGAACTCCCCTTGTACGACACGGCCGTTCGCCGTGAGCCGCTGCAACGCGCCGTCGGTGACCGCCACACCCAGGCCGAAGCGGGCGGCCGCCGTGGCCGATGTGAACGGGCCGTGGGTGCGGGCGTGCCGTGCCAGGAGGTCGCCGAGCGGGTCCTTGACCGGTTCGGTGAACGCCTCCGGGACGCCGACCGGCAGCGCCGTGCCGAGCGCGTCGCGCAGGCGGCCCGCGTCCTCGATCGCCGCCCAGTGGTCGACCCCGGCGATACGGACCCGGATCGCGCGGCGGGCCGAGGCCAGTTCCTGGGCCCATTGCGGCGCGGCGCCCCGCTCGGCCAACTCGGCGTCGGTGAGCGGGCCGAGCATGCGCAACAGGTCGGCGACGCCCTCGACGTCCTTGATGCGGCGGTCCTCGGTGAGCCACTGGAGTTCGCGCTCCAGCTCGGTCAGCACTTCGGCGTCGAGGAGTTCGCGGAGTTCCGCCTGGCCGAGCAGCTCGGCCAGCAGGTGGGAGTCCAGGGACAGGGCGGCCGCGCGGCGCTCGGCGAGCGGTGAGTCTCCCTCGTAGAGGAACTGGGCGACGTACCCGAAGAGGAGGGAACGGGCGAAGGGGGACGGCTCGGGGGTGGTGACCTCGACGAGGCGCACCTTGCGGGACTCCAGGTCGCCCATCAGCTCGGTGAGGCCCGGGACGTCGAAGACGTCCTGGAGGCACTCGCGGACTGCCTCCAGGACGATCGGGAACGAGCCGAACTCGCTGGCCACCTGGAGCAGTTGGGCGGCGCGCTGGCGCTGCTGCCACAGTGGGGTGCGCTTGCCGGGGTTGCGGCGCGGCAGCAGCAGCGCGCGGGCGGCGCACTCGCGGAAGCGGGCCGCGAACAGGGCCGAGCCGCCGACCTGGTCGGTGACGACCTGATTGACCTCGCCCTTGTCGAAGGCGACGTCCGCTGCCCCTACGGGGGCCTGGTCGGCGTCGTACTCCGTGCCGGCCTTCATGGGTTCCTGGTCGAGCAGGTCCAGGCCCATCAGGTCGGCGTCGGGCAGCCGCAGGACGATGCCGTCGTCGGCGTGCATCACCTGGGCGTCCATGCCGTAGCGCTCGGAGAGGCGGGCGCCGAGGGCGAGGGCCCAGGGGGCGTGGACCTGGGCGCCGAAGGGGGAGTGGATGACGACGCGCCAGTCGCCGAGTTCGTCGCGGAAGCGCTCCACGACGATCGTGCGGTCGTCCGGGATGTGGCCGCAGGCCTCGCGCTGTTCGGCCAGGTACGACAGGACGTTCTCCGCGGCCCAGGTGTCGAGGCCCGCGGCGAGGAGGCGCAGGCGGGCGTCCTCCTTGGGCTGTGAGCCGACCTCGCGCAGGAACGCGCCCACCGCGCGGCCCAGTTCGAGCGGGCGGCCCAGCTGGTCGCCCTTCCAGAAGGGGAGGCGGCCGGGGACGCCCGGCGCGGGGGAGACCAGGACGCGGTCGCGGGTGATGTCCTCGATCCGCCAGGAACTCGTGCCGAGCGTGAAGACGTCGCCCACGCGGGACTCGTAGACCATCTCCTCGTCCAGCTCGCCGACCCGGCCGCCCCCCTTCTTGGGGTCGGCGCCGGCCAGGAAGACCCCGAAGAGGCCGCGGTCGGGGATCGTGCCCCCGGAGGTGACGGCGAGGCGCTGTGCCCCGGGGCGGCCGGTGATCGTGCCGGCGATGCGGTCCCACACCACGCGCGGGCGCAGCTCGGCGAACGCGTCGGACGGATAGCGGCCCGCGAGCATGTCGAGCACGGCTGTGAACGCCGACTCCGGGAGCGAGGCGAAGGGCGCGGCGCGGCGGACCGTGGCGAGCAGGTCGTCGACCTGCCAGGTGTCCAGCGCCGTCATCGCGACGAGCTGCTGGGCGAGGACGTCCAGGGGGTTGGCGGGGACCTTCAGGGACTCGATGGAGCCGGTGCGCATGCGCTCGGTGACCACGGCGGCCTGGACGAGGTCGCCCCGGTACTTCGGGAAGACGACACCCGTGGAGACCGCGCCGACCTGGTGTCCCGCGCGGCCCACGCGCTGGAGGCCGGAGGCCACGGAGGGCGGGGACTCCACCTGGATGACGAGGTCGACGGCGCCCATGTCGATGCCCAGCTCCAGACTGGACGTGGCCACCACGGCCGGCAGGCGGCCCGCCTTGAGGTCCTCCTCGACTTGGGCGCGCTGCTCCTTGGAGACCGAGCCGTGGTGGGCGCGGGCGATGACCGGGGGTGCGCCCTGGGCGGCGCCGGAGCCGCCCATCAGCTCGGCCGGCGCGTGGTGTTCGTCCAGGGGCTCGCCGGTCGCGCGCTCGTAGGCGATCTCGTTGAGCCGGTTGCACAGTCGCTCGGCCAGGCGGCGGGAGTTGGCGAACACGATCGTTGAACGATGCGACTGGACGAGGTCGGTGATGCGCTCCTCGACATGCGGCCAGATCGAGGGCTTCTCCGCGCCCTCCTTGCCGTCGGCCACCGGGGAGCCGCCCAACTCGCCCAGATCCTCGACCGGTACGACCACGGAGAGGTCGAACTCCTTGCCGGACTTCGGCTGGACGATCTCCACCTTGCGGCGTGGGGAGAGGTAGCGGGCCACCTCGTCGACCGGGCGCACGGTCGCCGAGAGGCCGATACGGCGGGCCGGCCTCGGCAGCAGCTCGTCCAGTCGCTCCAGGGACAGCGCGAGATGCGCGCCACGCTTGGTGCCCGCGACCGCGTGCACCTCGTCCAGGATCACCGTCTCGATGCCGGTCAGCGCGTCGCGCGTGGCCGACGTGAGCATCAGGAACAGGGACTCCGGGGTGGTGATCAGGATGTCCGGCGGGCGCGTGGACAGCGCGCGGCGCTCGGCGGGCGGGGTGTCGCCGGAGCGGATGCCGACCTTGACCTCGGGCTCGGGCAGGCCCAGGCGGACGGATTCCTGGCGGATGCCGGTCAGCGGGGAGCGGAGGTTGCGCTCCACGTCGACCGCGAGGGCCTTGAGCGGAGACACGTACAGGACGCGGCAGCGCTTCTTCGGGTCGGCGGGCGGAGGTGTCGCCGCGAGCTGGTCCAGGGCGGCGAGGAAGGCGGCCAGGGTCTTGCCGGAGCCGGTCGGAGCGACCACCAGCACGTCCGAGCCCTCGCCGATGGCCTGCCACGCGCCCGCCTGGGCCGCGGTGGGCGCGGAGAAGGCCCCCGTGAACCAGCCGCGGGTCGCGGGGGAGAAGCCGTCGAGGGCTCGATGTGCGGAGCTGACCATGCGTCCATCCTGCACCCGACCACTGACAATGCGTCTGACCTGCGGGGATTCCGTGACGGTGGCTCGCGGAATCGTTTCGGTCTTCACCGGCCGCCAGGGCCAGGACCGTTTCGGCGGCTTCCCGTCGCCGTGGGCGGGACCGCTTCGTTCCGTCGCCGTGGCGGAGAATGGCCGTATGGCAGGTTCGGGCGAGCTGGCGAGACATTGGCAGTACACGGAGCTGCCCGGCGTCGACCTGCTGCGGGCGCGGTACATCCGCAAGACGTTCGTGCGGCACACGCACGAGAACTTCGTCATCGCCGCCATCGCGGACGGCGTCGAGGTGTTCCACCACGGTGGGGGCGACGTGTCCGCCGGAGCGGGGGCCCTCGCGCTGGTCAATCCGGACACTCCGCACACCGGCCGGGCGGGCGTGCCCGAGGGCTGGCGGTACGGGGCGGTCTACCCGTCGCCCGAGGTGGTGGCCGCGATAGCCGCCGAGACCACCTCGATCCGCGGCACCCCCGGTTTCATCAGTCCCGTGCTCGACGACCCCTACACCGTCGGGCTCGTCCATCAAGTCCTGCGCGCGGCCGACGAGGGCAACGCGCTCGCCGCCGACACCCTGCTGCGGGTCGCGGTCACCAGGCTACTCCGGCTGAACGGCGGATCGCTGCCGCAGCGCGTCGTGCCCACGGCCGGCGGTCGGGTCGCCGCACGCGCGCGTGCCGTGCTGGAGGAGCGGATGGCGAAACCGCCCACCCTGGAGCGGCTCGCCGGGGATCTGGGGACCAGTCCCTTCGCGCTGCTGCGCGCGTTCCGGGGTGCCTACGGAATGCCGCCCCACGCCTGGCTGACCGACGCCCGGGTGCGGAAGGCACGCCGGCTCCTGGACGCGGGTACGGCGCCCGCCGAGGCCGCCGTCGCCGTCGGGTTCACGGACCAGCCGCACCTCAACCGGCACTTCGCCCGGATCGTGGGCGTGCCCCCGGGTGCCTACCAGCGGGAGCGCAAGAACGTACAAGACGCGGGACCCGGGCTGCTCGTACCGTCCGGCACGTGGCAGAACAGATCGCTTCAGAAGACATACGCGCCGGAGCGGGAGGAGAACTGGACCCCAACGCAGGGGGAAAGCCGGACTCCGCCGTCGTACGGGACGCCCTCGGAGTCGGGGTCGCCGTAGGGCTGTCCGGGTTCGCCTTCGGGGTGACCTCGGCCGGTGGCGGGCTCACCCTGCTGCAGACCTGCGCCCTCAGCCTCCTGGTGTTCACCGGCGCCTCCCAGTTCGCGCTCGTGGGAGCGCTCGCGGCCGGCGGCAATCCGCTCACCGCGGCGGCGGGAGCCTTCTTCCTGGGTGTGCGCAACACCTTCTACGGGCTGCGGCTCTCGCAGTTGCTGGCACTCCCGCGCGCGGTGCGGCCGTTCGCCGCCCAGTGGATCATCGACGAGACGGCGGCCGTCACCCTCGCGCAGCCCACACGGCGTGCCGCGCGGATCGGCTTCACCGTCACCGGGCTCACCCTGTACCTGCTGTGGAACCTCACCACACTGCTGGGCGCGCTGGGTGCCAAGGCCATCGGGGACACGGACGCCTGGGGTCTCGACGCGGCCGGACCCGCCGTCTTCCTGGCGCTGCTCGCGCCCATGCTCACGACCACCACCGAGCGCGCCGTCGCCGCGCTCGCGGTCCTGTTGGGACTGGGGCTGCTGCCGGTGCTGCCGGCCGGTGTGCCGGTCCTGGCGGCGGCTCTCGCGGCGCCGATCGCCCTCTACGTAGCGGGCCGTCGGCAGGGCGGGACGCGTAACGACCCACCAGAAGAAGGCAGTTACGACGCACAGGAGGAAGACCGTTGACCGTCTGGATCGCGATCGCGGCGACCGCCCTCGGCTGCTACGTCGTCAAGCTCGCCGGACTGCTGGTGCCGGCGGGCGCCCTTGAACGGCCGCTGGTGAGGCGGCTCGCCGCTCTGCTGCCGGTCGCCCTGCTCGCCGCGCTCACGGCCCAGCAGACCTTCGCCGACGGGCACGCGCTCGTGCTCGACGCCCGGGCCGCGGGGCTCGCGGCGGCCGCCGTGGCGCTGGTGGTGCGGGCACCGTTCCTGCTCGTCGTCGCGGCGGCCGTGCTGGTGACGGCGGGCGTGCGGGCCATCGGCGGCTGAGGTGACCCTGGGGTCAGCCCACGGCGCGGCCGTAAGCCTTCAGGGTGCGCAGCGCCTGGATCGTCACCATGGGGCGTGCCTCCAGGGAGATGCCGGGCGCCCATTGACGCCAGCGGATCGGCCAGCCGCCGTCCTTCTGCTGATCGCCTGCCAGGTGGTCCAGGGAGCGGGCCATCTCGTCGTCCGTGAACCACGTGCGTGCGAGGGAACTCGGCGTCTTCGCATAGTCGTACGGGAAGTGGTGTTCGCCGGGCGCGTACCCGGGGGCGACCGGGTAGGCCTCCAGGTGCTCCGGGTCCAGGGCGGCCAACCGGTGCTCGCGGACCAGACGGCCGAGGCGGTCGGCGGAGGCCTCCGCGCGCGGGCGGTCGGGTGCCGAGTCAAGGAAGGCCACGGCGGCCTCGATCTCGTAGGGGTGCGACTTCTCCAGGGAGTCGACGGCCTGCCAGCAGAAGTCGGTGGCCCGGAACAGCCACGCGTGCCACACCTCGTTGCGGTGCAGCAGGCCCACCACCGGCCCGGTGGCGAGGAGTTCGCTGGGCGGGTCGTCCACGATCGGCACGAAGGGAGCCGTCGGATAGCCGCGCTGGCCGGGAAGGATCGCCGGCAGGGCGCCGTCGGCCGTGGAGACCGAGGTCAGATAGCGGCACACGCGTTCCACCCGCTGCCCGCCGCAGCGCCCGACGGCGTCCAGGACGCGCAGCGCGTGACCGGTGTGCAGCGGCTGGCTCACCGGGCCGCGCAGATCGGGCTCCAGCGCGTGCCCGTACCCGCCGTCCTCGTTGCGGTAGGCGTCCAGCGCGGTCTCCACCGGATCGGGTTCGCCGTTGAGGAAGTGGTACGCGAAGAGGCGCTGTTCCAGCACGCGCGCGGTGAGCCAGACGAAGTGCTCGGCGCGGAAGAGCGGGGAGTGCGCCGGGGG
>NZ_JBXVPZ010000463.1:0-7490 GCF_057961495.1 Streptomyces sp. P5F9
CCCCCACCGCTCCCCCACGCCACTCTCACCGGCCGACCTGGGCATATCTCTGCCCTTGCCTCCATCTGTGTCGGCATCGGCAGTACCGTGTCGTTCATGCGCCCCGACACGCCCGCCGAGAACGTCGACCACTCCGCCGAAGCGGCCCGCCTCGAACGGACCGCCGCCCGCTACCCCGAGGACGCCGAAGCCCTGCTCCTCCAGGCCGCGGCCCACCTGGAACTGGCCGGCGACCGCCCCGCCGCCACCGCGCTCTACGACCGCCTGCTGTCGTCGGCGGACGCACTGGAGACCCCGCATCTGGTACGGGCCCTCAAGGCCTCGAACCTCTGGGAGTACGGCCACGAGGCCGAGGCCAGGGCCATCATCGACGGGGTACGGACCGCGTCCCCGCGCGATCCCGCCCCCTGGGTGATCGTCGCGGAGTCCCTGGAGTCCCACGACGAGCTGGAGGCGGCGCAGGAGACGTTCACGGAGGGGGTGGCTCTGCTCCTGACCGACGTCCCCGAACCCCCTTACTCCACCCACCCGTTGCTGTACGGCCGGCACCGGGTGCGTCGGATGCTGGGCGTGCCCCACGACGAGTGGGACACGCTGGCGGACACGCTGCACTCGTCCCACGCGTCCTCGTCGTCTCCCTCATCCTCATCCTCGTCTTCCTCATCTTCCTCGTCGCCGGTGTCCCTGGACGAGCTGCACGATCCGAAGAGGGTGTGGTCGCTCGGGTCGGACAACCCCGCGGAGCTGGAGGCCGAGATCTCCCGGCTGCGAGCGGAGCTGGGCGCGTTCCGTGAGGCGTTGTCCCGACCGTTCCCGGTGGCCGTACTGCACTGGCCCGAGGGGGAGTTGGCCGAACTGGTGGGGGCGTATGCCTCGCTGGCCGTGGAGTACCCCTCGCACGAGGAGCACCTCGCGACGATAGAGGGGTCACTGCGGGAGCTGGCGGCGAGTGGGACGCCGAACCTTGGGATCGTCACGGGGACGGTGCCTTCTTATGAGGCGTTCGCTGCGTCCGAGGGGGCTTCGCCGGGGGATGTTGATCTGTTGCCGCAGTATGCGACGACGCTGGCGGCGCGGGGGCGGGCTGTGGTTTGGCCGCCTCAGCGGGGGGCTAGTTGCTGGTGCGGGTCGGGAGAGGCGTATGGGGAGTGCCACGGGCAACCCCGTTGACCCGACGGGCGCTCCGCGGCCGCCAAGCCCTACATCAACTTGGCGGCCGTGTGGCGGGACGAATCTCTACGATCCCTGTCCACGGGCCCCTCGCTTCTCCCACCACTCACGGTGATAACGCAGGTAGTCCGGATGCACGCGATGCGAACGCTTGATCTTGAGCTTCGGCAACATAGGCGTTCCGAACATGGCTGCGCGCACAATGATCGACCAGTCCTCGTCCACAACAACGGCGCCAACGTCCAGCCGGACATGGCAGTTGGGGCAGACACAGAGAATGTTCGGCTCCACATCGGGTCCATTGTGAGGCCTCCCCAAGGGCCTGATGTGAGCACCTTGGCTATGCGGCTCGCCATCCGGCCCAAGCAAGCGAAGGCCACAAAGTTGACACTGTCCGTCGTACAGCTTCTTGACGCGACGTGACGTTGCAACGCTCCGCATGAGGCGCTGAATCTCCACGGTCCGCGCCTCCGGGTATCTCTCTTCGCCCGGTTCCTCAAGGACTTGCTCTACCGCTTCGAGCGCTTCGGCAACTCGACTCCCCATGGCCGAGAGTGCTTGCTCCGAGTCAGGCAGCCGCTCCAGATCAAACTGGCAGATATCGATCTTGGAACCATCAGGAGCAGGCCACTTAGAGGTGGCCGTGCGAATGGCCGTAACCCTGAACAGGCCGTCGAATCGATAGCCCTTGGGTGGCGAGTAACGCTTGTCACCCTTATGGCCACGTATGACACGGATCGAACGTTTCCGCTCGTAGCTGCGCGCGAGGGCGGCGTTGTCGACGTCTTCCCACGATTGGCTGCGAAGGAGTCGGCCGGTAACGGAGTCGCGGTACTTCCCATCCGACGCTCCCGTGTACCTCACGAACGTCCATCGATCGTCGTCATCCACGTACCCACCGTTGAGAACGATGGCGTCAGCGACCGGCAGTCCGTCCCCTTCATCCGCAAGCCAGGAGATGCCCTTCCGGTTGGTCTGATGAAGCTTGGCGCCCAACACCTCGCGGCGGCTAGCGAAGAGATCCCCTACGACGACACCATCGATGTTCCCGGGCACCCGTTTGATTTCCACAGCCCATACTGGACCGACTTCGATCGGTCATGTCAAACCAGTAATCGATGTTGATCATTTTCGATCCATGAACCGACCGCTCCCATGCCTCATGTGTCGGTGTCAGTGCCCTCTGTTAGACATGGGACATCTGTCAGAGCGAGCGGGGGATGCCGACGTGACCAAGCCAGGAGTGCCTTCGGAGCCCCCGGCAGGCCTCTACGAAGAGCTCATCACCCTGCGCTTCGAGCAGCAGTTGAAGGAACTAGGCAGCCTCGGCTGGCATCCCGTGACCGATGCGGTGGGGCCGGAGTCAGTGCCACATGTACTGGCCCGGCACGTCGCTGAGACCGTGCGCCGCGTGCTGCGAAGCCTTCCGAGCGTGGAGCGGGTACACGCGGCCAACCACATCCTGGAATCCATCAGCACCCTCGAAGGCGCCCAAGAGTGGGTGGACCTAGTGGCTGACGGCCCTCGCCAACTCCTCGCCCTGACACGGCAGGAGGCGCCCGGCGTCTTCGCCGTGCGCCCCGGTATCCCCCTCTCCGACACCGCCCTCATCACCAACTCGCCGGAGGACCCAAGCCTCGGCTTCGAACTACGTGCCGAGCTCGCCACCGCCGACCACGTCGACCTGCTCTGCGCCTTCGTGAAGTGGCACGGCCTGCGCATCATCGAGCAGTCCCTGCAAGCCGCCCACAACCGTGGCGTGCCGATACGTGTCATCACGACGACCTACATCGGCGCTACCGAACGGCGCGCGCTGGACCGGTTGGTGCAGGAGTTCAACGCTGAGGTCAAGGTCAACTACGAGACGCGATCGACACGACTGCACGCGAAGGCATGGCTGTTCCGTCGTGAGAGCGGCTACGACACCGCGTACGTCGGCAGTTCTAATCTCTCCAAGGCCGCGCTTCTCGACGGCCTGGAGTGGAACGTCCGGCTGTCTTCGATCGCCACGCCAGACGTCTTGCGTAAGTTCGAGGCGACCTTCGAGGCGTACTGGAACGACCTGTCCTTTGAGACGTACGACCCCGACGCCGACGGAGAACGGCTCCAGGAAGCCTTGGCCATCGCAGGAGGGACCTCTTCAACTGCCGCTAAAGACCGCGGGATTACTCTCTCCGGCCTTGAGGTACGACCGTATCCGCATCAACGTGACATGTTGGAGCGGCTGGACGTCGAGCGGGATGTGCATGACGTACACCGAAATCTGCTGGTCGCAGCGACAGGCACCGGCAAGACAGTGATGGCTGCACTCGACTACAGGCAGCTGCGGAAGAAGCACGGCCGCGACTTGCGGCTACTGTTCGTCGCGCACCGCAAGGAGATCCTGCAGCAGTCCCTGCGGACCTACCAAGACGTCTTGATGGACGCGAACTTCGGAGAGTCGCTTCACAGCGGTGAGATCCCGGAACGCTGGAATCACGTGTTCGCCAGCGTCCAATCGCTGAACGCACGAACGCTCGACCGTCTCGCCCGTGATCACTTCGACGTGATCGTGATCGACGAGTTCCACCACGGGACCTCACCGACGTACCGGAAGATCATTGACCACTTCCAGCCGGACGAGTTGCTCGGGCTTACCGCAACGCCCGAGCGCATGGACGGCAAGAACATCCAGGACGAGTTCTTCGACGGTCGTATCGCCGCCGAGATGCGCCTGTGGGAAGCACTCGAAAATGAACTCCTCAGTCCCTTCCACTACTTCGGTATCACCGACGCCACCGACTTGAGCACGGTGGAGTGGAAGCGTGGAGCGTATGACGCGGGCGCTTTGAGCAACGTGCTGACGGGGAACGTGGCACGGGCGCGGCTGGTCGTGAAGGCTGTCAGGGACAAGGTCACCGACCCTGGGACCATGCGGGCGCTGGGTTTCTGCGTCTCGGTGGCGCACGCGCACTTCATGGCCGAGTCCTTCCGAACAGCCGGCCTCAACGCCGTTGCCCTGTCCGGGGAATCATCCAGCAATGAGCGCGCACAGGCCCTGGCAGACCTCAGGTCCGGGGCAGTGCAAGTGGTCTTCTCGGTCGACCTCTTCAACGAAGGGCTCGACATCCCTGACGTGGATACGTTGCTTCTCCTGCGCCCCACCTCCAGCGCCACCGTCTTCCTTCAGCAACTCGGCCGCGGCCTCCGCCGCACCGAGGACAAGGCGGTGCTCACCGTATTGGACTTCATTGGGCAGCACCGCAAGGAGTTCCGCTTCGAGAACCAGTTCCGAGCGCTCACGAACCTCACCCGCAAGCGGCTCCTGGACAACATCGAGCATGACTTCCCGCAGCTGCCGTCCGGCTGCCAAATCATCCTTGAGGAGAAGGCGAAGAGAACCATCATCGCCAACATCAAGGACCAGATCGGCGTCAACGTCACGGCGCTGGCGCGTGAGGTCGCCGCCTATGCCGAGCCGAAGCTCAGCCGGTACCTGCACGAAAGCGGTCGCGAGCTGAAGGAGCTCTACCGAGGCAACGGCAACTCCTGGACGGGATTGCTGCGCCGCTCCGGACTTCTGCAGGGTGAGCCGCCGGAAGGTGAGGCCGCCCTCCTCAAGCGCGTGTCCGCCTTTCTCCACGTAGACGACCCGCTGCGGGTAGCCGCATACACGCGGATGCTGGCAGACGACGCTCCTGCCTACGGCGACCTCGACGAGCAGGGTCAGGCCTACGCCCGCATGCTCTTCTTCCAGCTGTGGCCGCTAGGTGGCGTCACCCGCAAGGGCTTCGCGCACTACGACGCCGGATTCTCAACTCTGCTTGATCAGCGCGCAGTTCGCAGTGAGTTGCGCCAGGTACTGAAGTACAACCTTGCCCACACGGAACACGTCCCGATCCCGCTTCTGGGCGTGGGTGGACAGGGCGGCATTCCACTGACCGTGCATGCTTCGTACAGCCGCGAAGAGATCCTCCCTGCCCTTGGCCAGTCCTCCATCGGCGGCTTCATGCCGGCCGACTTTCGCGAGGGCGTGAAGTGGTGCGAGTCCATCAAGACCGACGCGCTCCTCATCACTCTGGAGAAGGACGAGAAGGACTTTTCTCCCCAAACCCGCTACCACGACTACGCGTTGAGCGAGACCCTCTTCCACTGGGAGTCCCAGAACCAGACCTCGGCAACGTCTCCCACAGGTCTGCGCTACCGGAATCACGTAGCCGAGGGGAGCCAGGTCCTGCTCTTCATGCGTCGCTACAAAAGCACGGACATCGGCGGTGCCCAGCCGTGGATGCTGCTCGGCCCGGCCGAGTTCGACGGCTCCACTGGGAGCAAGCCGATGGCAATCAAGTGGAAGTTGAAGCACGCTCTCCCCGCGGACGTCTGGACGTACTCCGCGGTTGTTGCTGGGTGATGGTGCCCGGCTAGTCACCCACGAGACCGAGCTCAGCCTCGAAACGCATCTGAGCTCGGTCCAGGGCTTCATCCGGGTCGTGGCCGTGCGCCCGAAGCCAATGCAGAAGATCGAAGATGGCATCGATGGCTGCCGCCTCCGTCACTGCTGCCCCAAGCCGGCTTGTCCGACAGCTGCTACAGGGCCCATCGGGCGCGTGCAGAGCAGTGTCGAACTCACACCACGTCACCTTCCGATCGGCGAGGAGCTGAACACCCCAGCGGTCAGAAGTGGCAGTGACGAGCGCCATGCCGCGCCCTGTTTCGGCGTGATCGCTCGCATCCACGAGTGTCGGAAGGGCCCGCGTGTCAGGGTCGTGGACTTCGATGCGCAAGCGGGTGCCGTTCATACAAACGGCAAGGGTTGTCGGGGTACCTGCGCCCACGTGAGTGATCACGTTGGAGACGAGCTCGCTGACGCAGAGCTGGACCGCAACGGTCAGTACTTGCAGACCCCAGATTTTGAGGTGAATCCGTAACACCCGTCGAAGTGCGGCCACCTCCTCGGGAACCGCCAGAAACGGGAGTTCCCATGCCTTCCTCGGCGTGCACGTAGTGCAGTCCATGTCCCAACCCCTCCACCTGCACGGCAGGTTGCAGTGCGTAACTACCTTCACACGAGGGTTGCACTGGAACTCTCAAAATGGAACTCTCATTTCTGACTAGAAGGAGCGCACCCCGACCCCACGCGCCCCCGGCGCGCGCTGCCTTGCCGTCAGGCTCAAACACCCAGCACGATCTGATAGATCGACATGAAGGGCTGAAAGCATGCCAGTTGGACCCACCACTCGAAGGCGGCAGCTGGGCGCCGACCTGCGCCGACTCCGCGAAGCCAAGGGCTTGACCCTGGAGGAAGCAGGTGCACGCGTGGGCATCTCAAAGGCAACACTGAGTCGCTACGAGACGAAGGAAGGTACGGTCAAGTGGCCGGCCGTTGACGCCCTTTGCCGCGAATACGGAGCCTCTGACGCAGAACGTCTCGCCCTCGTCGAACTGGCCAAGGGCGCGAAGATCCAAGGCTGGTGGCGATCGCTCGCCGACCCCATCCCTGAGTCCATGAACCTCATGCTCACGCTTGAGGACGAGGTCGTACGCGAAGACCACTACGCGTGCATGTACATCCCCGGGCTACTCCAAACTCGCGCCTACGCCGAGGCAGTTCACCGAGCCTCGGAGGTGCAGTGCCCCGAGCGCGAAGTGCAGCACATGGTCGACATTCGAATGAAGCGCCAAGAACTCCTCGATCGCGACGACCCGCCGCGCATCTGGTGCGTGATCGATGAGGCGGCGCTCCGTCGCCAGGTCGGCGGTCGCGAGGTCATGCGAGAGCAACTCGGGCATCTACTCACCCTCGCCGAGCGCCCTCACATCACCATCCAAGTACTCCCCTTCTCAAAGGGCGCACATGCAGCGGCAGTTGGCAGCTTCGCCATCCTCCGGGGCCCGACTCCAGACCTGGACGTGGTGTACGTGGACCTACTCAGCGGCGGCCTCTTCATGGAGAAGCCGCAGGAACTGGGGCGTTATAGGTTGGCGTTCGAGTACCTCAGCGCGCAGGCACTCGACCTTGAGTCCTCCACAGGCATCGTCCACCGCATAAGCAAGGAGTCCTGATGTCGGCGCCCTCGACGCACCAGTGGTTCAAGTCCTCGTACAGCGGGGGGAGTGGGACGGAGTGTGTCGAGTGCGCGCGTACGAGAGATGGGGCTTTGATACGTGATTCGAAAAACCAGAAGGGTTCTTCACTCACCGTCCGGCGACAGGCTTGGCGTGCCTTCACGAACGCCTTGCAGGACACGCGGATTTCGCAGCCCTGAGGAACCTGTGTGAAGACGCCAACGACCGGTAGGCCTCACCCTGGCCAGCGCAGCGCTCCCAGCCCTGGCCCGCCC
>NZ_JBXVPZ010000464.1:0-7443 GCF_057961495.1 Streptomyces sp. P5F9
AGTCCGGGGTGCTCGGGGTGCACTCCTTGTCGCCGCCGTTCCAGGCCGCGATGAGGTGGTACGGCGTCACGATGTTGTCGGGCTCGTACGGCAGGGGCCCGTGACCCTCGCCCGTACCGCCGTCGTAGGTGACGTCGTCGCCGTACAGGTCGATCTGGCCGTAGCAGTCAGGGGACTTGACCTTCAGCTGCTGCCAGGTCTTCTGGGCGTCGCTCGCGCCGGCGACGTCCTTGGCGGTGAGGTAGACCGTGGCCTTGTCGACCATGGTCTGGTGGCCGGAGTTGTACCAGTTGGGGCCCTCGGCGGTGTACTCGGCGAGGGAGACGGGGTACTTGCAGCTGTCCCCGACGCTCTGGTCGGGAGCCAGCCGGACCTCGACGGTGCCGGGGACGGTGTTCCACTGGAGGAACCCGCCCTGCGAGGTCCAGTCCGCGCCGACAACATTTCCATCGGCGCCGACGATGCGGTACTGCACGGTGGCGGACTGGCACGCGCCGGCGTCGGTGGCGCTCGCCGGGCCGGCCGCGAGCACGGGCGCGGCAGCCGCGACGAACGCGGTGGCGGCGAGGGCGGACAGTGATCTGAGGTGTTGCGAACGTGACAAAGTGAGCCTCGACGATGGGTGAAAGGTGTGGGAGGTGGCAGAACGCGAACGGCGGGCGCACGAAAGGAAACGATCGATGGCATGCGCTACCGGACCGCTCGCATCGCCTCGCTCAGCGTAGGCACAGCGAAGCAAGCTGAATTCTTGTCACCTTTCACAACTCCCGTCAATCCTTCACCAGTTGCTCACAGGTCAAGATCGGGGCATCACCGCGAGTAGATGCCAGCGGAGGCCCTCCAACTCGACGTAGAGACCGGGGTCGACCAGTTCGTCGCCTTCCCGGTCATAGGTCAAGTCGCCGAGCAGTTCGGTGAGTTGGTGGGAGCCGCCGCGCAGGTCGGTCCACGGGAGGCGGACCCGGCCCTGGGCCGACTGTTCGGAGAGGTTGACGACGACGAGGTGGCGGCTGGAATCCGTTGTCCAGGACCAGGCGATCAGGTTCTCGTGGGTGGGGTTGTCGGGCCAGCCCGTGCAGTCGAGCAGCTGCCACTCCCCTCCTGTGCGCATGCCGGAGGAAGCGATCGCGGCCAGCAACTGGTGGTGGAACGCGAGGAGTTCCTTGTCGACGGGCTCCTCCGGCCGACGGGAGAGGAAGACCGGCGGACGTACCCGTCGCCCCTCGAACTGGCCCTCGTGCCAGAGCGTCGCACCGGGCAGGGTCGCGATGGTGACGGCCGCCGCCCGTTCCCGCTCGGGCGACAGGGTGGCGGCGGCCCGGGGTTCGTCGTGGTTCTCCAGGAAGCGGACCAGGCCGCGCTGGTAGCGGACGTCGGCCTCCAGATGACCGCGCACCGAATCGGCGCCCTCGTGCAGCAGCCGGTCGTAGAGGCGTTTGTCGTAACAGTGGTCGAACCCCTGTTGCTGTAGGGCCCATTCGAGGTCCCAGTACGCCTCGGCGACGAAGAGGAAGTCGGGGTGACGCTCCCGGACCTTCGGGATGGCGTACGGCCAGAAGTCCTCGGCCGGTGCCGTGCCGGCCCGTTCGCCCCAGGTCTTCGCGAAGACGTCGGTCATCAGCAGCATGGCCATGTCGCAGCGCACACCGTCGGCCTGGTCGGCGATCGAGGCGAGGGTGTCGACCGCCGCCGTGCGCAACTCGTCGCTGAAGGCGTTGAGTTGGACGACGTCGGGCCAGGGCGCGAAGTAAGGGTCGCGGCCACGGGCGAAGACCTTGCCGCCCGCCTCCAGGAAGGCGGCGGGCTCGCGGGACAGGTCGTCCCGGGTGCCCTGGACGAGGCAGCCGGGGCGTTCGGTCAGCCAGGGGTGGTCGGGGGCCACGTGGTTGGGGACGTAGTCGAGGATCAACCGGACGCCGCGAGCGGCCAGTTGGGCGCGGGCCGCCGCCAACCCCTCCGGGCCGCCGAGGGATGCGTCCACGACGTAGTTCCGGACGCAGTACGGCGATCCGGCCACGTCCTCCGGGCGTAGGTCGGGCAGCGCGGCCCGGAACGACGCCTGGAGCGAGGCGTCGCGCAACGCGATCTCCAGTCCGGCCGGGCTGCGTTCCCACACGCCCATCAGCCAGACGGCGTCGACGCCCGGGAGGGCGACCTCGTCCCAAGCGGGATCGGGCACCTCGCCGAGGGTGACGGTGCGGCCGTAGCGGCTGCTCAACTCCCCCAGCCAGATCAGGGTGTTGATCTCGTAGATCACCGGGTGCTCGGGCCAGGCGGTCATGACAGGGGCTCCTCTCGGTCGCCGGTCGGGCGGAGGCTCTCGCGGCCCCGGGCCGACCACTCCTGGTCGCCCAGGGTGTGGAAGAGGGTGGCGGTGACCGCGGACAGGCCGGTCCAGCCGGTCTGGTGGGAGGCGCCGAGGCCGGCGCCGTTGTCGCCGTGGAAGTACTCGTAGAAGAGGATCAGGTCCTTCCAGTGCGGGTCCTTGGCGAACTTGGCCTGGGCGCCGTGCACCGGCCGGTGGCCGTCGGCGTCGCTGAGGAAGGTGGCGGTGAGCCGGTCGGAGATCTCGCGGGCGACCTCGTAGAGCGTGAGCTGTCGGCCCGATCCGGTAGGGCACTCGACGGTGAAGTCGGCGCCGTGGAAGGCGTGCAGGTTGAGGAGGGCACGGATCAGGAGCAGGTTGACCGGGAACCACACGGGGCCGCGCCAGTTGGAGTTGCCGCCGAACATCCCGGAGTCGGACTCGGCCGGCAGATAGCCGACGCCGTACGTCTCCCCGTGCACCTCGAAGGTGTACGGGTGTTCGGCGTGCCGGCGGGACAGCGAGCGGATGCCGTGCGGGCCGAGGAACTCGCCCTCGTCGAGCATCCGGGACAGGATGCGCCGCAGCCGGTCCTCGCCGAACAGGGCGAAGAGGTAGCGGCCGTCGGCGTTCGGCCCCATCGCCTCGTGCGAGGAGATCGTGGCCTCCACGGCCGGGTGGCGCTCCATGAACTCCAGTGCTCCTGCGACCAGTTCGGGGAAGCGCCGGTCCGCCCAGCCGCCGACCAGACTGGTGGCCGCGAGGGGGATCAGTCCGACGAGCGAGCGCACCTTGAGCCGGGTCGCCGTGCCGTCGGGCAGCCGCAGCACGTCGTAGAAGAAGCCGTCCTCCTCGTCCCACAGGCTCGCGTTGTCGGCGCCGATGCGGTTCATGGCGACGGCGATCCACGCGAAGTGCTCGAACAGGGACTGCGCCTGCTCGATGTAGACGGGGTTGTCGACGGCCAGCTCTATGGCGATCTCAAGGAGGTTCTGGCAGTACAGCGCCATCCACGCGGTGCCGTCGGCCTGGTCGAGGTGGCCGCCGGTGGGGAGCGGGGCGCTGCGGTCGAAGACGCCGATGTTGTCGAGGCCGAGGAAGCCGCCCTGGAAGACGTTGTTGCCGTCGGTGTCCTTGCGGTTGAGCCACCAGCTGAAGTTCTTCATCAGCTTCTGGAAGGCGTTCTCCAGGAAGGCGCGGTCGGCCTTGCCGGTGCGGTGTTTCTCCAGCTCGTAGAGGAACAGGGTGGCCCAGGCGTGCACGGGCGGGTTGACGTCGCCGAAGTTCCATTCGTAGGCAGGGATCTGGCCGTTGGGATGGAGGTAGAGGCGGCGCAGCAGCAGGTCCAACTGGCCCTTGGCGAAGGTGAGATCGACCATCGACAGGGCGACGGTGTGGAAGGCGAGGTCCCAGGCCGCGAACCACGGGTACTCCCAGGTGTCCGGCATCGACATGATCTCGTCGTTGACCATGTGGTACCAGTTGCTGTTCCGCACCCGGGGGTCGGAGGCGAGCGGGTCGACGCCGTGCTCGGTCAGCCAGCGCTCGACGTCGAGGTAGTAGTACTGCTTGCTCCACAACATCCCGGCCAACGCCTGCCGGACCAGCCGCCGTTCGTCGACCGACGCGTCGGCGGAAGTGATGTCGTCGTAGAACTCGTCCGCCTCCGCACGCCGTTGGGCCATGACGGTGTCGAAGTCGCCGGTCCAGTCGGGCAGTTCGGTGGCAGTGAGGCGCAGGCGGACGATGTCGCTCCGGCCGCCCGGGATGGTCAGCACATGGTGGACGGCGGCCTTCGTGCCGGTCCGGTCGGGGTTGACGGCTCCGGTCTCTCCGCCGACGACGTACCGGTCGATGCCGTCCTTGACGTACGGGGAGGAGTTCGAACTGCCGAAGATCTTCTCGTTGTTGGTGTCGTTCTCCGTGAACAGGGCCTCCGCGTCCGCGTCGCAGTACAGCCAGTGCGGTCCCAGCTCCTCGTGATCTGCGCGGAGTTGGCCGCCGGGTTCCTGCTGGATGGACGGTACGGCGGTGCCGCCGGCCCAGGACCATGTGTGCCGGAACCACAGGGTCGGCAGCAGGTGCAGGGGTGCCTCGTCCGGGCCGCGGTTGTGCGCGGTGATCTCGATCAGCAGGTCCTCGGGGCCCGCCTTGGCGTACTCGACGAACACGTCGAAGTAGCGGTCCTCGTCGAAGATGCCGGTGTCGAGGAGTTCGTACTCGAAGTCGCCCCGCCCACGCGCCTGGTTGGTGGCCTTGAGGTCCTCGTAGGGGTACTCCGACTGCGGGTATTTGTAGAGGTACTTCATGTACGAGTGCGTGGGCGTGTTGTCGAGGTAGAAGTAGTACTCCTTGACGTCCTCGCCGTGGTTTCCCTCGGAGTTGGTGAGGCCGAACATCCGCTCCTTGAGGATCGGGTCGCGGCCGTTCCACAGCGCGAGCGCGAAGCACAGCCGCTGCTTGTCGTCGCTGACGCCGGCGATGCCGTCCTCGCCCCAGCGGTAAGCGCGGGAACGGGCCTGGTCATGGGTGAAGTACGACCAGGCGTCACCGCTGTGGCTGTAGTCCTCCCGTACGGTCCCCCACTGGCGCTCGCTCAGATAGGGACCCCAACGGCGCCAGGGCACCCCGGAATCGTCGGCCTCGGCCAGCCGTCGCCGCTCGGCATCCGGCGTGTCACCGCTCGTCCCCATCGTGTGTCCTCCTCGTGGCCCGGCATCTTCCCCAAGACTCCGGTGTCTTGCGCGCGACGGCAACGGATACAGGGCCGGCCATGCGGATGGCCCCCTCTCGTTCATCTCCGGGTCCGGACGGAGCGTTGATCTCCGGTCCGTGCGGAGCGCGCGAGGACCACGGCGACGGCCAGCAGCAACGCCGCCGTCGCCGCGACCGGCGCCACCAGGAACGCCCCGGCGCTGCCGTGGCCGTCGGCCAGGAACCCGGCCAGCGCCTGCCCGGTCGCGGTGCCGAGCGGGCCGCCCGCGCACAGGATCGTCAGGGCGACGGTCGCCCGGTCGGCGGGTGCGAGGCGTTCGGTGAGGGCGTAGAGGCTGATCAGGTACGGAGCCACTGTCACCCCGGCGACGGCCATCGCGGCGGGAAGCGCGTGCCCCCTCTCCCCGGCCAGCAGGGTGAGCGCGCCCAGCAGCAGCGTCGCGGCGAAGGTCACATACCGCTGACGGAGGGTGAAGCGCGCGGGGAGCCAGGCGCAGGCGGCTCCCGCCAGGGCGCTGCCGATGCCGAAGAGGGCGTAGAGGAGTCCGGCGCTGCCCGGGTGCCCGCTCTCATTCGAGTACGCGGTGACACCGGTCTGTACGGCGCCGAATATCGTACCCATCGCGGCCATGGCGAGGAACATCGCGGCAAGTGGCAGGCGGGGCAGGGGAGTTCGCGCCGTATGCGTGCTCTGCCGGAGTTCGGTGCTCCCCTGGGTCAGGGACAGGGCGAAGGGCAGGGTGGCCAGGACGAGGAGGGCGATGGCGGCCAGGGTCGGCGCGGTCGGGCCGAGGGCAGTGAGCAGTCCGACGAGCGCGGGTCCGGCGACGAAGCTGATCTCGTCGGCGGTCGCCTCGTACGAGAAGGCGGTCGGTATGAGGTCGGGCCGGGCGCGCGCGTGCAGCAGGCGTGACCAGTGCACGCGTACCAGGGGGCCGACCGGTGGTTGGGTGAGGCCGGACAGCGCGGCGGCTGTCAGCATGCTCGCGCGGCCGGTGTGGCTCGCCGCGACGAGGCCGGTCAGGGCGGCGGCGTTGGCGAGTGCGGTGACCGTCCCGACCAGGCGGTGGCCGTGGCGGTCGGCCAGTGACCCGGCGATGGGGGCGCCGAGCGCGTTGGCGATGCCCTGGGCCGCCGCGGCGAGTCCGGCGAAGGCGTAGCTGCCGGAGGCGGCCTGGACGAGGACGAGCGTCGCGAGGGACGAGGTCGCGTAGGGAAGGCGGGCCAGAAAGCCCAGCGGGAAGAATGCCGCGCCGGGGATACGAAGAAGGGATCGGTACGCCATCGGCGTCTCCCGTGAACACGTCGGAGAGACGCGCCACCCCAGCCACCAACGCGTGGACGATCCCTGTTCTGCTGCGCAGCCTAGCGAGCGAACCTGCCCGTCACCAGAGCGTTTCAGTCCCTTCCGTGATCGCCGAAGGCGGTGACTGACAGGAAGCGGACGGGGAGTTCGAGCAGCTCTTGCGGGCCGTGTGCGCCCTCGCCGTCGAGTTGGAGGGCGTCGCCGGGGCGCATCGTGTAGGCCGCCTCTCCATGGCCGTAGACCATGACGCCTTCGAGCATGAACAGCAGCTCGGTGCCGGGGTGTTGGAAGAGGGGGAAGACCTCGCTGGACTCGGTGAGGGTGACCAGGACGGCCTCCATGCGTTTGTGGGGGCCGCGCAGGGCGCCGAGGAGTTCGTAGAGGTGGCCGACCCGGCTGCCGCGGCGGATGATCTGGGCGCCGTGGCCGGCGGGGACGTAGACGGCCTCGCGTTCGGTGTCGACGCCGCGGAAGAGGGCCGTGACCGGCACGTTCAGGCCGGTGGCGAGGCGGCCGAGAGTGGTGAGGCTACAGGACGTGTGTGCGTTCTCGATCTTGGAGAGCATCGCTTTCGAGATGCCGACCCGGGCCGCCATCTCCGCCACCGACAGACCTGCCGCGATCCGGTAGCGGCGTACCTGGCGGGCGATCGCGGTCTCCAAGTCCACTGGTCCGTCGGCCTGTTCGGGGGTGATCTCCCGGTCGGGCAGCGCGGCTGCCCGGTCGTCGTGGTCGGTGCCCATGGCGGTCATTCTGCCTGATGGGCGCATGTTTGCCGGGAGTTGCGGGTCCGGGGTCATCGGCCGAGCGCGAAGCGCGGGTGGGGCTCGGCGCGGCCCAGGGCGAGGTCGGCGGCCATCCTGCCGATGAGTGGCGTGAACTTGGCGCCGTGGCCCGAGCACGGGGAGACGACGACGAAGGGGCCGGTGCGGTCGAGCACGAAGTCCTCGTCGGGGGTGGTGGTGTAGAGGCAGCTGGCCTCGGCGACAGGGGTGGGGTCGAGGCCCGGGAGGGTGCGCTCCACCCACGCGGTGACCTTGTCGCGGGAGGCGGGGTCGATGGTGCCGGTGCGGGTGTCGGCGGTGGTGGGGGTGCCCTCGTCGTGCTGGGCGACCTT
>NZ_JBXVPZ010000465.1:0-7399 GCF_057961495.1 Streptomyces sp. P5F9
GTACGCACCCCTGCCCACCGCTCATGACCCCCGTCACCCGGCCTACGTCATCTACACGTCCGGTTCCACCGGCCGGCCCAAGGGCGTCACCGTCCCCCACCAGGGCATCACCAACCGCCTGTTGTGGATGCAGGACGCCTACCGCCTCGACGCCGACGACCGGGTGCTGCAGAAGACCCCGGCCGGGTTCGACGTGTCGGTGTGGGAGTTCTTCTGGCCGCTGATCACCGGTGCCACACTCGTCGTCGCCCGCCCGGAAGGCCACCAGGACCCGGTCTACCTCGCCGAACTGATCCAGCGTCAGCACATCACCGCGGCCCACTTCGTGCCGTCGATGCTGCGCGCCTTCCTCGCCGAGCCCGCCGCCGCCCGCTGCACCGACCTGCTCCACGTCATGTGCAGCGGCGAGGCGTTGCCCGCCCCGCTGGCGGCCCGCTTCCACCAGGTCCTCCCGGGCAGCCGCCTGCACAACCTCTACGGCCCGACCGAGGCATCCGTCGACGTCACCGCCCACGAGGTCCCCGCCGCCCCGGCCACCGTGCCGATCGGACGCCCGGTGTGGAACACCCGCACCTACGTCCTCGACGCCGGACTCCGCCCGGTACCGCCCGGTGTGGCCGGCGAACTGTATCTGGCGGGCGTCCAGTTGGCGCGCGGCTACCTGGGCCGGTCCGCCCTCACCGCCGAACGCTTCGTCGCCGACCCGTACGCCACCGAGCCCGGCGCCCGTATGTACCGCACCGGCGACCTGGCCCGCTGGACCCGGGACGGCGGACTGGAGTACCTCGGCCGCGCCGACGACCAGGTCAAGCTGCGCGGCTTCCGTATCGAACTCGGCGAGATCGAGAGCGTGTTGGCCGCCCACGAGAGCGTCGCGCACGCCACCGTCGTCCTTCGGGACGAACGCCTCGTCGCGTACGTCGTGGCGGAGGGCGCTGTGGACCCGGCTCAACTCCGCGCCCACACGGCCCAGTCGCTGCCCGACCACATGGTCCCGGCCGCCGTCGTCACGCTCGATGCCCTCCCGCTCACCCCCAACGGCAAGCTCGACCGCCGTGCCCTGCCCGGCCCCGACTTCGCCGCCGAGGTGACCGACACCCGGCCGCGCACACCGCTGGAGGAGACCCTCTGCGCCCTCGTCGCGGACGTGCTCGGTCTCGAACGCGTCGGTGTCGAGGACGACTTCTTCTCGCTCGGCGGCGACAGCATCGTCGCCATGCAGCTGGTCGCCCGCGCCCGTGCCGCCGGGCTCACCTTCAGCCCGCGTGACGTCTTCCGCCACAAGTCGGCGGCGGGGCTGGCCACAGTGACCGCCTCCACGGTCACCACCGCCGACCGCGACGACGTCATCCTGCTCGACCTCACCGACGACGAGCGCGCCGAACTGGCCGCCCTGCCCGCCGGAACCGAGGTCCTGCCCGTCTCCCCGCTCCAGGCCGGTCTGCTCTTCCACGCCGCCCTCGACTCGGGCGACGACGGACCGGACGTGTACACCGTCCAGGTCTCCTACGACCTCGAAGGCCCCCTGGACGACGACCGGTTGCACACCGCGGCCCAGTCCTTGCTCGACGCGCACGAGAACCTGCGCAGCGGTTTCCGGCACCTGTCCTCCGGGCGGCCCGTGGCCGTCGTACCGCGCACGGCCGTCCTGCCGTGGCGGCAGCTCGACCTGACGGACGACCCGGAGGAGTGGGAGCGGCTGCTCGTCCAGGAGCGGCGGCGGTTCGACCCCGAACGGCCGCCGCTGCTCCGGATGTTGCTGGCCCGGCTCGGTCCGGACCGGCATCGTCTCGTGCTCTCGCATCAGCATCTCCTGCTGGACGGCTGGTCGTTGCCTCTGCTCACCGCCGAGCTGTGGGCGCGCTACGAGGGCCGTACCCCGGCCGCGCCCGCTCCGTACCGCGAGCACCTGCGGCTGCTGGCCGCCCAGGACCCGGCCGTGTCCACCGCCGCGTGGGCCGAGGCCCTCGGCGGACTGGCCGAGCCGACGCGCCTCGCGCCCGTCGACCCGGACCGTGCCGCCGTCGTACCGTCCACCCACACCGTGGAGTTGGACCCGGGCCGAACGGCGGAGCTGGAGGCGTTCGCGCGTCGGCAGGGCGTCACCGTCAACACCCTTGTCCAAGCCGCGTGGGGCGTGCTGCTCGGGCGGCTCACCGGCCGGGACGACGTGGTGTTCGGTGCCACCGTCGCCGGGCGTTCGCCCGAACTAGCCGGCGCCGAGGCGATGATCGGCCTGTTCATCAACACCGTCCCTGTACGGGTACGGGTCCGCCCGCAGGAGAGCTCCGCCGCACTCCTCGCCCGGCTCCAGGACGAGCAGTCCCGGCTCATCGCCCACCAGCACCTCGGCCTCGCCGACATCCAGCGAGCCGCAGGACTCGGTGAACTCTTCGACACCCTCGTGGTGTTCGAGTCGTACCCCGTCGCCGACGACGAAGAGGGCGGCGACGGACCGCGCGTCTCCGTCCGCGACCACGAGGATTCCACCCACTACCCGTTCGCGTGGGCGGTCGAGCCGGCCGAACGGCTGCGGCTCACCGCCGAGTTCAGGCCCGACCTCTTCCAGCCGGCCGTCGTGCGCCGGATCGCGGACGCCCTGACCGCGCTCCTCACCGGCATGGTGGCCGAGCCCGACCGTCCCGTGGGCCGTCTCGACCTGCTGGGTCCCGCTGAGCGGCACACGGTGCTGGAGTCCTGGAACGACACCGCGTTGCCCGCGCCCACGACCGAACGGCTCGGTACCGTACCGGCGTTGTTCGTCGCGCAGGCCGTCGCCGACCCCGGCGCGGTCGCCGTCACCGACGGCCGTACGACATGGACGTTCGCCGAACTCGACGCCCGCACGGACCAGTTGGCCCGCGTTCTCGCAGGGCACGGCGTCGGACCCGAGCGGATCGTGGCCCTCGCGCTGCCCCGCACCGCCGACCACATCGCCGCGATCCTCGCCGTGATGAAGGCGGGCGCCGCCTATCTGCCCCTCGACCCGGACCTCCCCGAGTCACGCCTCACCGGCATGCTCGACGACGCCCGCCCCGTGCTCATCCTGGCCACGGCGGAGACGGCCGCCACGCTGCCCCCAACCATCGTCCCCGTCCTGCGACTTGACGCCCCGACCGACGGACTGCCCGAGGCCGAACCCGTCGCGCCCGGCCCCGACCACCCCGCCTACGTCATCTACACCTCCGGCTCCACCGGCCGCCCCAAGGGCGTCGTCGTCACCCAGCGAGGCATTGCCAACCTCTTCCACAGCCACCGCCACGACCTGCACGAGGTGGCCAAGCGGCGCACCGGCCTGCGGCGCCTGCGCGTGGGACACGCCTGGTCGTTCTCCTTCGACGCCTCCTGGCAGCCGCAGTTGTGGCTGCTGGACGGGCACGCGCTGCACATCGCCGACGACGAGACCCGGCGCGACCCCGAACTCCTGGCCGCGTTCATCCGCGACCGGGGCATCGACTTCATCGAGGTCACCCCCTCGCTGCTCGCGCAGATGGCGGACAGCGGGCTGATCGGAGACGAGGGCGACTGCCCGCTCTCCGCAGTCGGCTTCGGCGGCGAGGCCGTACCCGAGTCGCTGTGGACACGGCTGGCCGCACTGTCGGACACCGAGGCGTTCAACCTCTACGGCCCCACCGAGGCCACCGTCGACGCGCTCGTCGGCCGGGTCCGCGACAGCGCCACCCCGGTCGTCGGACGCCCTGTTCACGAGTCCCGCGCCTACGTCCTCGACACCGCCCTGCGCCCCGTACCGCCCGGCGTCACAGGGGAGTTGTACCTCTCGGGCCCTGGCCTGGCCCGCGGTTACCTCGGCCGGCCCGAACTCACCGCCGAACGCTTCGTCGCCGACCCGTACGCCACCAAGCCCGGGGAGCGCATGTACCGCACCGGCGACATGGCCCGCTGGACGGAGGACGGCCAGCTGGAGTTCGCCGGACGCACCGACGACCAGGTCAAGATCCGTGGCTACCGCATCGAACTCGCCGAGATCGAGGCCGCGTTGGACACCCACCCGGCCGTCGCGCAGACCGTGGTCGTCGCGCGTGAACACCGCCCCGGCGTACGGCAGTTGATCGCCTACGTGGTCGCCGACGAGGCGGACGGGGCCACGCTCCGCGCCCACGCCGCCTCCGCACTGCCCGACTACATGGTCCCGGCCGCCGTGGTCGTCCTCGACCGGCTGCCGCTGCTGTCCAACGGCAAGCTCGACCGATCCGCCCTGCCCGCACCGGACTTCACCGCGCAGGGCGGAGGCCGGGCCCCTTCTAGCGACACCGAGCGCACCCTCCGCGACCTGTTCGCGGACGCCCTCGGACTGCCCGCCGAGGCCGTCGGCACGGACGACGACTTCTTCACCTTCGGCGGTGACAGCATCGTCGCCATGCAACTGGTCGCCCGGGCCCGCGCCGCCGGGCTGCGGGTCACGCCCCGGCAGGTCTTCCAGCACCGGACTGTCGCCGCCCTCGCGGCCGTTGCCGTCCCGCTCGGCAGCGAGGAGCGGCACGCCGTCCACGACGACGGCACCGGCACCGTCCCGCTCACCCCGATCATGCGCGGCCTGCTGGAGCGCGGCGGCCCCATCGCCGCCTACCACCAGGCGGCCCTGGTCCAGACCCCGGCCGACCTGACCGAACCCGGCCTGCTGACCGTGCTCCAGGCGCTCGCCGACCGGCACGACATGCTCCGGGCCCAACTCGTCCGCGAGCCCGAGTGGTTGCTACGGGTACCGGCCGCACGGGACACCGACGTCAGCACCTGGCTCACCCGCGCCGACGTGCGCGGGGCGGACGACGACGCACTGCGCGCCGCCGTCTCCCGCCACGCCGAGACGGCCCGGGCCGGGCTCGACCCGGACGCGGGCGCGATGGTGCGGGCGGTCTGGTTCGACGCCGGACCCGGACAGCCCGGCCGACTCCTCATCCTCGTGCACCACTTGGTGATCGACGGCGTCTCCTGGCGCGTCCTGCTGCCCGACCTCGCCGCCGCCTGGGCAGCGGTCAGGGGTGGCCGTACGCCCGAACTCGCCCCCGTGGAGCTGTCGTTCGGCCGCTGGTCCCGGCTCCTGGGAACCCGCGCGACCGACCCGGCCACCGAGGACGAACTGCCATGGTGGACCTCCGCCCTCGCCGAGGGCGCCGAACTCCCCCTGGCTCGCCCGCTCGACCCGGCCCGCGACACGGTCGCCACCACCCGGTATGTCTCCCTGTCCTTGCCCACCGATGTCACCGGACCCCTGCTGAGCCGGGCCCCGGCCGCGTTCGGAGCCACGGTCAACGACGTGCTGCTCACCGCGTTCGCACTGGCAGTCGGTGACTGGCGCACCCGCACCCTGGCTGCCGAACAGCCGGGCGGCGGACCGGTGTTGGTGGACGTGGAGGGCCACGGCCGCGAGGAGCGACTCGCGGGCGACGCCGACCTGTCCCGTACGGTCGGCTGGTTCACCAGCGTCGTACCCGTACGACTCGACCCGGGCAAGGCCGACTTGGCGGACGCCTTCACGGGCGGACCCGCGCTGGACACGGCCCTGGCCCGCATCCGCGAGCACCTCACCGCACTGCCCACCGCCGGTATCGGGCACGGTCTGCTGCGCCACCTCAACCCGGAGACGGGCGCACGGCTCGCCCAACTCGGCCAGCCGCAGATCGAGTTCAACTACATGGGCCGCTTCGACCGCCCGGCGGCGGCCGACTGGTCCTACGCCCCCGAGGACGACGCCGCCGACCTCGACGCCGACCCCGGTCAGCCGATGTCCCACGCCCTGACCCTCAACGCCATCACCGAAGACCGCCCCGAGGGGCCGGAGCTGAGCGCCCACTGGGCGTACGCCGCCGAACTGCTCACCGAGGAACAGGTGCAGGACCTCGCCCGCACCTGGTTCCGGGCGCTGGAGGCGGTCGTACGACGAGCGGCCGTACTCGACAAGCCCTGAGACAGGCCCTGAACAAGACCTGACCGAACCGCACTTACCCACCCGACCGCATCAGAGAGGCAAGGAACCCCCGACATGAGCAACCCGTTCGAGAACCCCGAAGGCGTCTACTCCGTCCTCGTCAACGACGAGGGCCAGCACAGCCTTTGGCCCGACTTCGTGGACGTACCGGCGGGCTGGACGGTCGCGTACGGACCGGCCGCGCGGCAGGAGTGCCTCGACCACATCGAGGCCAGCTGGACGGACATGAGGCCGAAGAGCCTGGTCGAGGCCGACGGGGTCTGAGCACACGAAAGGGGGGCGGGTCCGAACCGCCTCGGACCCGCCCCCCTTTCACGTTCCCGCGGGTCAGGACGCCGGCTGCGCCACCTTCGTCGACGTCTTGCCGTCCACCGCCGCCGCGAGCTGCGGCACCATGCGGTCCAGGACGTAGGGGATGCTCAACACGGTGGACAGGGATACCGCGTTGCCGTAGTCGCTGGTCTCCTTGATGAAGACCTCGCGGCCCTGCTTCACCACGTTCAGGTCGCCGTAGATCTTGTCGCTGTGCAGCTTCGTGACGGCCGTGGTGGTGTCCGGCACGATCCACACGGCGACCTTCTGGTCGAGGAGGTCGTAGCGCTCCTTGCTGATGTTCGCGCCGAACGTGTCACCGATGACCTTGTCGAGGTCCTTCGGCAGCGAGAAGCCCAGGTCCGAGAGGAGGCGGGAGCGCGGGTCCTGGCTGCCGTAGACGAAGACGCCCTCGTACGGGGTGGCCATGACGGCCGACGCACCGGCGAAGGAGGGGTTGGCCTTCTTGGCCGCCGCGAACTTGGCCTCGACACCCGACACCAGGGTCTTGGCCTCAGCGGCCTTGCCCATCGCCTTGCCGATCTCCTCGGTCTGCTGCTGCCACGGCACGCCGTAGTCGTTGTACTGCTTGGGCTGGGCGACGACCGGCGCGAACTGCGACAGGCTCTGGTACTGCGCCTTCGTCAGACCCGAGTAGACCGCGAGGATCAGATCCGGCTTGAGGGCGGCGATCTTCTCCACCTGCGGGCCGGTGCCGGTGTCCTTGAGGACGGTCGGCGCCGCCGCGCTGCCCACCTTGTCCTTCGCCCAAGGGCCGATCGCGCCCTTGTAGCCGCCAAGCCACTCGGTCGTGCCGACCGGCACCGTGCCCAGGGCGAGGACCGCGTCCTGGTCGGTGAGACCGACGGTGACAATGCGCTTGGGCTCGGACTTGATGGTCGTACTGCCGAACTTGTGGGCGATCGTCACGGGGAAGGCGTCCGCGGACGCCTTCGCCTCCGAGCCCGAGGTGTTCGAACTGGACGATGTGGAGTCGGAGTTGGACGAGCCGCAGCCGACCGCCGTGACGGCCAGCAGGAGTACGGAGGCGAGCAGGCCGGACAGCCGTGAAGCTCTGGTGGCGCGGGGCATCGGATGATCCTTCTGTTCGTCGCGGTGGGGTCGGCGGGGGGTGACAGG
>NZ_JBXVPZ010000466.1:0-7390 GCF_057961495.1 Streptomyces sp. P5F9
GTCCAGATCCACCCCCGCCCTCTGCCTTGATCGCCCGGCTGTCAGTCCCGCCCCGTAGGCTGGTCGCGCTATGACGAAGCCCTCACTCCCCGAACTCCTGCATGCTGCCGTCACTGCCGTCGGCGGTTCGGAGCGCCCCGGCCAGGTGACCATGGCCGAAGCCGTCGCGGAGGCGATCGACGACGGCTCCCATCTGCTGGTCCAGGCCGGCACCGGCACCGGAAAGTCGCTCGGCTACCTCGTGCCCGCGCTCGCGCACGGGGAGCGTGTGGTCGTAGCGACCGCCACCCTCGCCCTCCAGCGCCAGCTCGTGGAGCGCGACCTGCCACGCACGGTCGACGCACTGCATCCCCTGCTGCGCCGCCGCCCCCAGTTCGCGATGCTCAAAGGCAGGTCGAACTACCTGTGCCTGCATCGCCTCCACGAGGGCATGCCGCAGGACGAGGAGGAGGGCCTCTTCGACCAGTTCGAGGCGGCTGCCCCCACCAGCAAGCTGGGCCAGGACCTGCTGCGGCTGCGTGACTGGACGGACGAGACCGAGACCGGCGATCGGGACGACCTCACGCCCGGAGTCTCCGACCGCGCGTGGGCGCAGATCTCGGTGTCCTCCCGGGAGTGCCTGGGCGCCCAGAAGTGCGCTTACGGGGTGGAGTGTTTCGCAGAGGCGGCCCGCGAGCGGGCCAAGCTCGCCGACGTCGTCGTCACGAACCACGCACTGCTCGCGATCGACGCCATCGAAGGCGCCCCCGTTCTCCCGCAGCACGAAGTGCTGATCGTCGACGAAGCGCATGAGCTGGTCTCCCGGGTCACCGGAGTTGCCACCGGCGAGCTCACCCCGGGGCAGGTCAACCGCGCGGTGCGCCGGGCCGCGAAGCTGGTCAACGAGAAGGCCGCCGACCAGCTCCAGACCGCCGCTGAGGGCTTCGAGCGGCTGATGGAACTCGCCCTGCCGGGCCGCCTGGAGGAGATCCCGGAGGACCTCGGTTACGCCCTCATGGCGCTGCGCGACGCCTGCCGTACGGTGATCTCCGGGATCGGCGCCACCCGCGACAAGTCCGTGCAGGACGAGGACGCGGTTCGCAAGCAGGCGCTGGCCTCCGTAGAGGCCGTACACGACGTGTCGGAGCGGATCACCAACGGCTCCGAGTGGGACGTCGTCTGGTATGAACGCCACGACCGCTTCGGTGCCTCCCTGCGCGTCGCCCCCATGTCCGTGTCGGGCCTCCTGAGGGAGAAGCTCTTCACGGACCGCTCGGTGACGCTGACCTCCGCGACGCTGAAGCTGGGCGGCGACTTCAACGGCGTAGGCGCCTCCCTGGGCCTCGCCCCCGAGGGCACCGCGGGCGACGAGCTGCCGCAGTGGAAGGGCGTCGACGTGGGCTCGCCCTTCGACTACCCGAAGCAGGGCATCCTGTACGTCGCCAAACACCTGGCGCGCCCCGCGCGGGACGGCGATCGCGCCGACATGCTGGACGAGTTGACGGAATTGATCCAGGCGGCCGGCGGTCGCACCCTGGGCCTCTTCTCCTCGATGCGGGGCGCCCAACTCGCCGCCGAGGAACTGCGCTCCCGCATCCCCGAGTACCCGATCCTGCTCCAGGGCGAGGAGACGCTCGGCGAGCTGATCAAGAACTTCGCGGCCGACCCGAAGACCTGTCTCTTCGGCACGCTGTCGCTCTGGCAGGGCGTCGACGTCCCCGGAGCCAGCTGCCAGCTCGTCGTCATGGACAAGATTCCGTTCCCGCGCCCGGACGACCCGCTGATGAGCGCCCGCCAGAAGGCAGTCGAGGACGCCGGGGGCAACGGCTTCATGGCGGTGGCCGCCACGCACGCGGCGCTCCTCATGGCCCAGGGTGCCGGCCGCCTCGTCCGCGCGTCGGGGGACCGAGGCGTGGTCGCCGTCCTCGACCAGAGGCTCGCAACGGCCCGCTACGGCAGCTATCTCAAGGCATCACTGCCCGACTTCTGGTACACCACGGACCGTAACCAGGCCCGGAGGTCGCTGGCCGCGATCGACGCCAAGGCGAAGCAGGAGGAAGCCGAAGCGGAGTGATCCTGGCGGCGGGGTTGGCCCGGGCGCTCCGGGCCAACCCCGGATCGACGACCGGCAGCGGATCGACGACCGGCCGCCACCGGGGCCCGGACAGCACAGGACCCCGGAACCGGCGCAGGGGTCCCGGGGTCCGGTCAGGGGGCCGGGCCGATGTGGCCCGCCCGCCGCAGCCGTCACACGCGCCGCAGCACTGCCACCACCTTGCCGAGGATCGTCGCGTCGTCGCCCGGGATCGGCTCGTAGGCCGAGTTGTGCGGGAGGAGCCAGACGTGGCCGTCCTCGCGCTTGAAGCGCTTGACGGTGGCCTCGCCCTCCAGCATGGCGGCCACGATGTCACCGTTCTCGGCGACCGGCTGGCGGCGCACGGTGACCCAGTCGCCGTCGCAGATCGCGGCCTCGATCATCGAGTCACCGACGACCTTGAGGACGAACAGCTCACCGTCACCGACCAGTTGGCGGGGGAGGGGGAAGACGTCCTCGACCGACTCCTCCGCGAGGATCGGGCCACCGGCGGCGATCCGGCCCACCAAGGGGACGTACGACGCGGCGGGTTTGCCCGCGGTGTCCGTGGGCTGCACCGACGAGGACTGGTCGCTGCCGCGGACCTCGTACGCGCGCGGGCGGTGCGGGTCGCGGCGCAGGAAGCCCTTGCGCTCCAGTGCCATCAGCTGGTGTGCGACCGAGGACGTGCTGGACAGGCCCACGGCCTGGCCGATCTCGCGCATCGACGGCGGGTAGCCCCGTCGCTGCACCGAGTCCCTGATGACCTCGATCACCCGGCGCTGCCGGTCCGTGAGCCCCGAGCTGTCCGCCCGGATACCGGGAGGTCGGCCCGGCAGGGAACGCTTGTGTCCCTCGGGATTCGCGGCTTCGTTCATTGCATGCACCGGCTCGAGTCGGCCCTGGGAGCGATCCTGGGCAGTGATGGTGGCACTGTCTGCGGTGGTGGTCACGTCGGCCCCTCTCGATGGTCTCCCTGCTGGACAACGGTAGTTGGTTTCGAAAGGTTGCGCCAAACACACGTTCGAGTGAAAAAGTGCAGATAGCCTGTCGCGATCATGCGTCTGGGTGTATGGCTAACGCGGCACCTGGCGGACAAAAGAGCCCATTGTTGTACTCTTCGCCGCCGTGGTGGTGACCTCGTGAGTTGTCGCCTCAGTCTGCCACCCGGTGTCCCGGCAGTCGGGGGCCGGTCCCGTTCTGTGCGGGAGCCCCACGCCTCCTCCGTGCCGCGCTCACGGTATCTCCGTAAGTGGCCTGGCGGTACGGCTGCGCGCCAGCGTGTTCGGGGTGACGGGACGGTCGTATGGCACATGCCAATACGGGCGCGACACGCGCGTGCGGCGTGTTTGTGTGAGCCAATCACCACATCTAGTGGTTGGATTGCGGCAGCAGCCTAGAAGTTGTGGTCCCCCGGGTCTCCAACGTCTCGGTCATCGCCTATGCTTGGGGCTGCTTCGAGAGGCCCAAGGGGTCTCACGAGGCTATTGAGTCTGCTGCGAGGGAGGGTTGGAGACCATGCACTGCCCCTTCTGCAGGCACCCCGACAGCCGTGTCGTCGACAGCCGTACGACCGACGACGGCACGTCGATCCGCCGGCGCCGCCAGTGCCCTGACTGCTCCCGTCGTTTCACGACCGTGGAGACGTGCTCGCTCATGGTGGTCAAGCGGTCCGGAGTCACCGAGCCTTTCAGCCGTACCAAGGTCATCAACGGTGTGCGCAAGGCATGCCAGGGACGGCCTGTCACCGAGGACGCACTCGCCCAGCTCGGCCAGCGGGTCGAGGAGGCGGTGCGAGCCACCGGAAGCGCCGAACTGACCACCCATGACGTCGGGCTGGCCATACTCGGCCCGTTGCAGGAACTCGACCTCGTCGCCTATCTGCGATTCGCCTCCGTCTACCGGGCGTTCAACTCGCTTGAGGACTTCGAGGCCGCGATCGTGGAACTGCGCGAAGTGACCCCAGGCCCCGCCGCGCACGACGAAGACGCGGTAGCGGGGAGCCAGGAAGACGACGGCGGGACCGGAGGGACTGCTCAGGTCCCCGTGCCCGCCCACTCCGCCGACTGACCGACGGGCCGGAACCGGGCGGAGACCCCGGGTCCGGCCGGGCGGCGGCGAACCAGGACTTGTTGCGGGGCCATGAGCTGTGGGCGCCCGCGGCATCAGACAAACACTCTGCCACGGGAACATCGTGGCATTTTCGGGCGTTTTCGCCTGTAGAGGGAGGCGGCATGACAGAGACGGCGAGCGGTCCGGCACGAGGTTCCCGCGCGAAGGGCACCAAGGCCACCAAGGGACTGCGCATCGAGCGTATTCACACCACCCCCGGCGTGCATCCGTACGACGAGGTGGAGTGGGAGCGCCGTGACGTCGTCATGACCAACTGGCGCGACGGCTCGGTCAATTTCGAGCAGCGTGGCGTCGAGTTCCCCGCCGAGTGGGCGGTGAACGCGGTCAACATCGTCACCAGCAAGTACTTCCGCGGTGCCGTGGGCACCCCGCAGCGCGAGGTGAGCCTCAAGCAGCTCATCGACCGCATCGTGAAGACGTATCGGAAGGCCGGCGAGGACCACAAGTACTTCGCCTCGCCCGCCGACGCCGAGATCTTCGAGCACGAGCTGGCGTACGCCCTCCTGCACCAGGTCTTCAGCTTCAACAGCCCCGTGTGGTTCAACGTGGGCACCCCGCAGCCCCAGCAGGTCTCGGCCTGCTTCATCCTGGCCGTCGACGACTCCATGGAGTCCATCCTCGACTGGTACAAGGAAGAGGGCATGATCTTCAAGGGCGGTTCCGGCGCAGGCCTGAACCTGTCCCGCATCCGCTCCTCCAAGGAACTGCTCTCCTCCGGGGGCAACGCCTCGGGTCCGGTCTCCTTCATGCGCGGCGCCGACGCCTCCGCGGGAACCATCAAGTCCGGTGGCGCCACCCGCCGCGCGGCCAAGATGGTCATCCTGGACGTCGACCACCCCGACATCGAGGACTTCATCCAAACCAAGGTCAAGGAAGAGGAGAAGATCCGCGCCCTCCGTGACGCGGGCTTCGACATGGACCTGGGCGGCGACGACATCACGTCGGTGCAGTACCAGAACGCCAACAACTCGGTCCGTGTGAACGACACGTTCATGAAGGCCGTCGAGAACGGCGACAAGTTCGGCCTGACGTCCCGCATGACCGGCGAGGTCATCGAGGAGGTCGACGCCAAGGAGCTCTTCCGCAAGATGGCCGAGGCAGCCTGGGCCTGCGCCGACCCGGGCATCCAGTACGACGACACCATCAACCAGTGGCACACGTGCCCGGAGTCCGGCCGTATCAACGGCTCGAACCCGTGCAGCGAGTACATGCACCTGGACAACACGTCCTGCAACCTCGCCTCGCTGAACCTGATGAAGTTCCTGAAGGACGACGGCAAGGGCAACCAGTCCTTCGAGGTCGAGCGCTTCGCCAAGGTCGTCGAGCTCGTCATCACCGCGATGGACATCTCCATCTGCTTCGCTGACTTCCCGACCCAGAAGATCGGCGAGAACACGCGCGCGTTCCGCCAGCTCGGCATCGGCTACGCCAACCTCGGCGCCCTGCTGATGGCGACCGGCCACGCGTACGACTCCGACGGCGGCCGTGCCCTCGCCGGTGCCATCACCTCCCTGATGACCGGCACGTCGTACAAGCGCTCCGCCGAACTCGCCGCGGTCGTCGGCCCGTACGACGGCTACGCCCGCAACGAGCAGCCGCACCTGCGCGTCATGAAGCAGCACGCCGACGCCAACGCCGTCGCCCCGCGCGCGGACGACCTGGACACGCCCATCTGGGCCGCGGCCACGGAGTCCTGGCAGGACGTGCTGCGCCTCGGCGAGAAGAACGGTTTCCGTAACTCGCAGGCGTCCGTCATCGCCCCGACCGGCACCATCGGTCTCGCGATGTCCTGCGACACCACCGGACTTGAGCCCGACCTCGCCCTGGTCAAGTTCAAGAAGCTGGTCGGCGGCGGCTCGATGCAGATCGTCAACGGCACCGTCCCGCAGGCCCTGCGTCGCATGGGCTACCAGGAGGAGCAGATCGAGGCGATCGTCGCCCACATCGCCGACAACGGCAATGTGATCGACGCCCCGGGTCTCAAGCAGGAGCACTACGAGGTGTTCGACTGCGCCATGGGCGAGCGCTCCATCTCCGCGATGGGCCACGTCCGCATGATGGCCGCCATCCAGCCCTGGATCTCCGGCGCGCTCTCCAAGACGGTCAACCTGCCGGAGACGGCGACCGTCGAGGACGTCGAAGAGGTCTACTTCGAGGCGTGGAAGCTGGGCGTCAAGGCGCTCGCGATCTACCGCGACAACTGCAAGGTCGGCCAGCCGCTCTCCGCGAAGACCAAGGAGAAGGAGAAGGTCGAGGTCACCGCCAAGGCCGAGGAGACCATCCGCACCGCGGTCGAGAAGGTCGTCGAGTACCGCCCCGTCCGCAAGCGTCTCCCCAAGGGCCGCCCGGGCATCACGACCTCCTTCACGGTCGGCGGCGCCGAGGGCTACATGACCGCCAACTCCTACCCGGACGACGGTCTCGGCGAGGTCTTCCTGAAGATGTCGAAGCAGGGCTCGACCCTCGCGGGCATGATGGACGCCTTCTCGATCGCCGTCTCCGTAGGCCTGCAGTACGGCGTGCCCCTGGAGACGTACGTCTCGAAGTTCACGAACATGCGCTTCGAGCCGGCCGGCATGACGGACGACCCGGACGTGCGGATGGCGCAGTCGATCGTCGACTACATCTTCCGTCGCCTGGCGCTCGACTTCCTGCCCTTCGAGACGCGCTCCGCGCTCGGCATCCACTCCGCCGAGGAGCGCCAGCGTCACCTGGAGACCGGTTCGTACGAGCCGACCGAGGACGAGGTCGACGTCGAGGGCCTGGCCCAGTCGGCGCCGCGCGCCCAGGAGTTGAAGGCCGTGGCCGCGCCGAAGGCCGTGGTCGAGGCGGTCAAGCCCGCTCCGCAGCAGGCGCACACCAGCGCCGAGCTGGTGGAGATGCAGCTGGGCATCCAGGCCGACGCCCCGCTCTGCTTCTCCTGCGGTACGAAGATGCAGCGGGCCGGTTCCTGCTACATCTGCGAGGGGTGCGGTTCGACCAGCGGCTGCAGCTGATCAAGGGCACCTGCTTGAAGTGAACTAGCTGGTCAGGGCGGTGAAGCCGGTATCAAGGCTTCACCGCCCTCAGCATGTCTCGGCCCGGGGCGAATCCGGTTTCCCAGCGGAACGATCAGCGGTTAATCTCCCTCGACGCGCATAGCGTGCGCACAGGGGAGGGTGGGGGCATGGTCGACAATTCCGTCGAGCCCGAAAAAGGTATGAG
>NZ_JBXVPZ010000467.1:0-7369 GCF_057961495.1 Streptomyces sp. P5F9
CGACACCTCGTCAACAAGCCACGGCACGAACACCGCAGCCCCACGCAACCCCTGCGTCTCCCGCATCCGCCCGGTAAAGGCCCCCCAGTCCGCACCGGTCAGCACCTCCCCCATCAACGGCAACGCCCCGTCCTCCTCATGCTTGAGGTGATCGTCCAGCGTGGCCCGCAACGCCCTGACGAGATCGGGGAGTTCGAACGCCCGCTCAGCCAGCGCCGCGTCCACCGCGTCCAGCAGCGGGTCGATACGCCCATGCTCCGCCTCCATGTCATCGAGCAGCGCAAGGTCCCGCACACGCCCCGCGACCCGTTCCCGAACCCGCGGCCACAGATCACTGTCCTCCGCGGTGTGGTGGACGTGCAGTTGGTGCTTGAAGTTCTCCCACCCGGCGAGAACAGGACCGGTATGTGCCCGCCCTTCCGCGACCGCCGCGGCGAGCCGCTCCAGGTCACGCCGAAACGCGTCGTGGGAGGCGTACATGGGCGTGAAGTCGATAGTCATCGTGCGGCTTCCTCCAGCTCGGGCTCGGACATGGGCAGGGCATGCGGATTGGCGGACGGCCCGTGGTGTCGTCGTACGGCGAGACACGCGAGCGCGCCGGTCAGCAGGACGGCGACGGCGACATACACGGCGGGCTCCATCGCGTGGACGAAGCCGTGGCCGAACACCTGGCCGCCGAGAACACGCATGCGCTCGGCGATGTCATGCGGAACCCCGGCCGGGGCACCGCCCTGCTGCCCGGCACCGACGTCGGACTCCGCCTTGGAGAACGCGGCGACGAACGACTCCCGGTAGGCGGCGGGGAGTTGACCGGCCCGCGCCCGCGCCTGCTCGGTCAGGGACGAGGCGAGCTGGGCCTGGAGCACCGCCCCGATCACCGCACCGGCAAGCACCGAACCGACCTGCCGCAGCGCGTTGGTGACACCGGACGCGGCACCCGCGAGCCGGGGCGGGACGTTGCGCATGACCTCCGTGGCCATCGGGGCGAAGGTGCAGCCGACGCCCAACCCCGTGAGGAACAACGGCAACGCGATGGTCAGCCACCCCGTACCGACGTCCACCACGCCTACGACCCACACCAGGCCACTCGCCCAGGCCAGCAACCCGCCCATCAGGATGAACTTGCCGCCGACCTTGTCCGCGAGCGCCCCGGCGGGCCCGGCCATGACGAACGAGCCGAGTGCCACCGGCAACAGCACGAGCCCCGCCTTCTGCGCGCTGAAGCCGAGCACGGACTGAAGGTAGATCGTCAGGGTGAGGAACATCCCGACCACGCCGAACGACACGGTGACGCCGACGAAGTTGATGAGGCTGAAGTCGCGGTCCTTGAACAGTGAGAAGGGGACCAGGGGTTCACCGTTCTGCTGCCCGCGCTCGTGCAGCAGGAAGCCGGCGAAGAGGACGACGGCCGCGCCGAACAGGCTCCAGATCCAGGCGTTCCAGTCGTACCGCTGCCCCTCGGTCAGCCCAAACGCCAGGCAGAACAGGGCAGTTGAGGCAAGGGTGACGCCGAGGGTGTCGAAGCGGCGCCGTACCGTGCGCCGGGCGCCCGGGATGATCGCCATGGTGAGGACGAGCACCAGCGCGCCGATCGGCAGGTTGACGAAGAAGATCCAGCGCCAGGACAGATGGGTGATCAGCACCCCGCCCAGGATCGGACCCAGCGCGCCGGAGACGCCCGCCACCGCGCCCCAGATGCCCATCGCGACGCCGCGCCGGTCGGCTGGGAACACCTCGGCGATGATCGACAGGGTCTGCGGCATGAGCAGCGCCGCGCCCAGCCCCTGCACCGCGCGGAACCCGATGAGTTGGGCGGGGTCCTGCGCGAGGCCGCAGGCGAGGCTGGCCAGGGTGAAGACGGTGACTCCGGCGGCGAACAGGTTCCGTTTGCCGCGCAGGTCGCCGAGGCGTCCGCCGGTGATCAACAGGACGGCCAGCGCCAGGGTGTAGGCGTTGACGATCCAGAGGATCTCGTCCAGGGACGCGTCGAGGTCCTCGCCGAGCTGGGGGATCGCGATGTTCACGATCGTCAGGTCGAGGAGGGTCATGAAGAACCCGAGCGAGAGCGTGATGAGGATCGCCCAGGGGTTGCCGTGCCACTTCTTGAACACGATGTCGACTCCTTACGTCCGACTACGCGTCCGACCGCACGTCGGACTCGCGTTCAAGAGGGCCGACCGGCCGGCGGGTGTGACACGGCGCGAATTTCCCGAGACGTACGTCACATTCAGGCCGTCGGCTGTCACATTCCGGCCCCCGCCACCCCTCGCAGTAGTGAGCACGTCACTGGGGAGGCGCATACATGTCCGAGATTTCCGGGATCGCTGTCACCGATGAGGCGACCGCTGTCTTCATGGACCATCGGGAGCTGCTGTTCGGCCTCGTCTACAACATGCTGGGCAGCGTCGCCGACACCGACGACGTCCTCCAGGAGAGCTGGCTCTCCTGGACGTCGCGCGCCCGGCGCTCCCCGCTCGACACCATCACCAACCAGCGCGCCTATCTCGTCCGTATCGCCGTCAACCACGCGCTGCGGCGCCGCGCGACGATCACCCGCCGCCGTGAGACGTACGTAGGCCCGTGGCTCCCGGAGCCGTTGGTCGACCAGCCCGCCGGCGACGATCCCGTGGACCCCGCCCTGCGCGCCGAGTCCGTGTCGATGGCCATGCTGGTCGTCCTGGAGTCGCTGACCCCGCTGGAGCGCGCGGTCTTCGTCCTCAACGAGGTGTTCGGGTACGCCCACACCGAGATCGCGGACATCATCGACCGCACCCCGGCCGCCGTACGGCAGCTCGCGCACCGGGCGCGGGCCCATGTGCACGCGCGGCGGCCGCTGTACGAGGCGCATCCCCGGGTGCGGCGGGAGGCGACCGAGCGGTTCGTGCGGGCCGCGATCGGCGGGGACATCGCCTCGCTGATGGAGATCCTCGCGCCGGACGTCACGGTGTGGACCGACAGCGGGGGCAACCGGAAGCCGGCGGGACTGCGCCCGGTGCACGGGCGGGACAAGGCCGTCCGCCTCATCAACTCGTTCGCGGCCCGGCGTCGCGGCCCCCAGAACCTGGAGCTGCGCTACCGCCGCGTCAACGGCGACGACGCGGCCGTGCTGTTCGAGGGCGACTCGCCGTACGCGGTGATGGTCATGGACCTCACGCCCGAGGGCGACCAGGTGTCCGGCGTCTACATCGTGACCAACCCCGAGAAGCTCACGCACGTGCACAAGGACGAGGAGGAGGACCAGTGACCGGCACTTCCACCCCCTCGCGGGGCGAACGCGTCGCCGACTGGTTCGACGGCCGCCTCGGCATCCACACCCTCGGCAAGCAGTACCTGCGGAAGGTGTTCCCGGACCACTGGTCGTTCCTGCTCGGCGAGATCTGCCTGTACAGCTTCGTGGTGCTGATCCTGACGGGCGTGTATCTCACCCTGTTCTTCCACCCGTCGATGAACGAGGTGACGTACCACGGGAGTTACGTCCCCCTCAACGGCATCCGCATGTCCGACGCCTACGCCTCGACGCTGCACCTCAGCTTCGACGTGCGGGGCGGGCTGCTGGTCCGGCAGTTGCACCACTGGGCGGCGCTGGTGTTCATCGCCGCGATGCTCACGCACATGATGCGGCACTTCTTCACGGGCTCGTTCCGCAAGCCGCGCGAGCTCAACTGGCTGTTCGGCTGGACCCTGTTGTTCCTCGGCCTGTTCGAGGGCCTCTTCGGCTACTCGCTCCCGGACGACCTGCTGTCGGGCACGGGCATGCGCTTCGTGGACGGCGCGCTGCTGTCGGTGCCGATCGTCGGGACGTACCTCTCGATGTTCCTGTTCGGCGGCGAGTACCCCGGCCACGACATCGTGTCCCGCTTCTACTCGCTCCACGTCCTGCTGATCCCCGGGATCATGGCGGCACTTGTGGTCGTCCACATCCTCCTGGTCGTGTACCACAAGCACACCCAGTTCGCGGGCCCGGGCCGCACCGAACGCAACGTGGTGGGCGCCCCGTTCATGCCGGTCTACCTCGCGAAGGCGGGCGGCTTCTTCTTCCTGGTCTTCGGCGCCCTCACCCTCCTCGCGGCGGTGGCATCGATCAACCCGGTCTGGTCGTACGGCCCTTACCGCGCCGACCAGGTCTCGACGGGCGCCCAGCCGGACTGGTACCTGGGGTTCGCGGAGGGGCTGGTGCGGGTGATGCCCGGCTGGGAGATCACGGTGTGGGGGCACACACTGGTCCTCGGGGTGCTGATCCCCATCATCGTCTTCCCGCTCCTCCTGGTCCTCATCGGCGTGTACCCGTTCCTGGAGTCCTGGCGGACCGGCGACAAACGCGAACACCACCTCCTGGACCGCCCCCGCAACCGCCCCACCCGCACGGGCATCGGCGTGGCCTGGATCAGCCTCTACCTGATCCTCCTGACCGGCGGCGGCAACGACATCGTGGCGACCCGCCTCCACCTGTCGATCAACACGGTGACGTGGGCGGTGCGGGTGGCGGTGTTCGTCGTACCGACGGTCGCCTTCGTCGTGACCCGCCGCATCTGCCTGGGGCTCCAACTCCGGGACGCGGAACTGGTGTTGCACGGCCGCGAGACGGGTGTCATCAAGCGCCTGCCGCACGGCGAGTACGTGGAGCTGCACCGGCCGCTCGACCAGGCGGAACTGCACACACTGACCGCGCACAAGCGGCCGAGGGAACTCGTGGAACGCGAGCCCTGACGCCGGAGATCAGCCCTGGTCCGCCGCGAACGAGGCCATCCACGCCAACGCCGCGTTCCAGTTCACCGCCGTCTCGTTGGTCGACCAGGACTGGATGTCGTCGATGTAGCAGAACTGGCCGACGCAGCCGAGGAGTTTGCTCTGTGCGTACGGGTCCTGGATGGAGGAGTTCGCGCCTCCCGCGAGCGTGCCCCGCGGCGGGTTCGGGAGGTTCGGGTCGAGTTCGTGGGCGTACCAACGGCTGTGCTCGTTATGGGAGTTGGCCTCGCCGTAGCCGGTGACGTACGACATGTTGAGGGCGTTGCGGCCGAGGATGTAGTCCATGCTCTGGAGCGCGCCGTCACGGTATTTCGCGGCGCCGGTGAGGTCGTACGCGGTGGCGATGACGTGCGCGTTGTTGAGGATCTGGCTGTTGGAACCCCAGTCGTAGAGGTTGCCGGGCGGCGCGTACGGCATGCCGTACGGCTGGGTTCGCAGCGTGGTCAGGTAGGTGTTCGCGCCCTCGATCACCGAGCGGCGCACCGTGTCCCGGCCGGGCAGACGGCTGGGGACCGTCGCCAGGTCGAGTCGGCCCAGTGCCGCCGTGCGCGCCCAGTCGAAGCCGAGGCTGCCGAAGATGTCGGCCGTGTTGAGCGGGGAGTTGACGATGTAGTCCGCGAACTGCCGTTCTCCCGTGGTGAGATACAGCTCGGCGGCCGCCCAGTAGAACTCGTCGGTCGCGTTGTCGTCGGGGTAGGCGCCACCGCCGATGCCGTCGTTCGGGTCCGGGTACACCGAGGGGTGCGCGACCGCCGCCGCCCACGCCTTCCTCGCCGCGGCCAGCGACTTCGCCGCGAACTCCCGGTCGTAGGGCCGGTACAGGCGTGCCGCCTGCGCCGCGGCCGCCGCGAGATTGAGCGTCGCCTGGGTGGTCGGCGCGTGCAGCTCGCGCTTCTGGGGGTCCTGGCTCGGCAGCATGGGCAACCCGGTCCACTGTTCGTCGTGGACCTTGTCGTGGGCCATTCCGGCCAGCGGCTGCCCGTCCGGTACCTGCATCTTCAGCAGGAACTCCAGTTCCCAGCGGGCCTCGTCGAGCACGTCCGGCACCTTGTTGCCGCTCTCCGGGATGGCGAGCGTCCCGTCGCGCAGCTTGGCGGGCTGACCGGTGCGGGCCAGGCGTGAGCGCTCGTACGTGCTGAGCAACTCCCAGGTGGAGATACCGCCGTTGACGACGTACTTGCCGTGGTCCCCGGCGTCGTACCAGCCGCCTGTGACGTCAAGTGTGTAGTCGCACAGGCCGGGTTGGCAGGGCACGTCGGCATCGCCCTGGTTGGGGGCGACGTTCAGGTGACCGGCCGGGCGGGCGTAGCCGGGGCGCAGGTCGTCGCGTATCCCGATGCCGCTGCGCTGGGTGTAGTAGTACTTCAGCGAGTCGAGGCGCAACTGTTCATACGCGGCCGTCCCGATGTCGAACGGGCGGCTCGTCTCCCCGTCCGCCACCAGCGTGAAGCCCTCGCCGCGCCCCCGATACGGGCCGAAGTCGATCGACTGGACGTTCTGCCCGGAAGCCGCGTCGGTGCCGCGCGGCACGGTCCGCCCGTGTGCGACCACGGCACCCGCCGCGTTCTTCAACTCCCAGGGCAGCACGGACGTGGACGCGGTCACCAGGGTCGCGTTCTTCGGCCCGCCGGGCAGATAGGCGACCTGGTTCACCCGCACACGCGGTCCGGTGTCCGGCTCGTACACCTCCGGCGGCACCCCGCCCAACAGCGACACGTCGTCCATGCAGAAGTGCCAGGCGTCGGGGCCGCCGCCGAGCTGGAAGGCGACCTGCCCCTGCGTGGTGTCGACGGGCGAAGTGAACGTGTACGCAGAGGAGTTGCCCGACCCGCTCAGCTCGGGACTGACCTCGTAGTAGGTGTCGTACGGCGCCACCGACAGCCCGACGATCGCCCGCGCCACCTGCCCATCAGGCGAACCTGACGCGGTGAAGGCGAACTTGTACGACTCGCCCTTCACCAGCGTGATGTCGTTCTGGCCGACGGCCGCGTCCCAGCGGTTCGTCGTGCCGCCCGGCACGTCCGCGCAGAGCTGTCCGTCGGACAGGCCGGCGGTGACGTTGCTCGTCGTCCACCAGGGTTCGGTGGTGGTGTCGAAGGTACCGTTCCTGACCTGCTCGACCTCGTCGGCCCCGGCCGGGCCGGCCGGCAGGGCGGTGAGCGCCGCCGCGAGGAGGGCCGTGGCGGCGAGCAAGGTCGTGCTGCGTCGTTTCACGTCTGAGCCCCTCACGAACGCGGGAGCGCTCCCATCGACTGTGGACGCAGGTCATCCTGTTCGAGACATGACACCCCGTCAACGGTCCGGACAGGCCAGATTCCCGCCCGGACCGCTGACACGTTCCCGTCCGGATCGTCGACGGGTTGCGGGTCCCTATCCGGCCGGTGCCTCCAACTTGCTGATCCGGAACGCCCCTTGAGCCGTCCCGGGGTGAGCACTCCTCAGCGTCAGCCGCACCCGCGTTCCGCGCACGGCGCCGAAGGTGACGACGGTCGGGGCGTCCGAGGCGGTCGCCCAGTCGACGGCGGTCCCCTCGACCGGCACCCACCCGCGCCCGTCCCACACCGCGACCGTGACGGCTGCGGGCAGGCTGTGTGTCGAGTCCACGGTGAACGACACCTCCACC
>NZ_JBXVPZ010000468.1:0-7358 GCF_057961495.1 Streptomyces sp. P5F9
GGCCAGCGCCGCCGCGAGGTCGAAGCGGCTTGCCGGAGGCGCCGGGACGGGCCTTGAAGGGGCGCTCGGCGGGGGCGGCGATCACGGTGCCGGCGCGGGCGGTGCTGTTGCTGAAAGTGGTGAGCTGAAGGGCGGCTGCGGTTCCCGCCGAGGTGACGTTTCAGGTCCGTGAACTCCGGGGCGGATGGCTGGGCTTGGGGCGGATCGGCTGATCACATGGGGGTGCCACCCCCCACGACTTCCGCTGCCTCCCGCCGTCTTCCCCACAAGGACCTCGCATGCCCGAGATATCCCGCCGCGCCTTCGGCGGCCTGGTCGGTGGCGGTGCCGTCACCGCAGTCGCCGGTACGGCCGCCACCGCCGAGGCCGCCGAGGCCGCCCCCGCCGAGCGCCCCTTCAAGGCCCGTCCCGGCGCCTCCGGCAAGCGGCCCAACCTCCTCGTCATCCTGGGCGACGACCTCGGCTGGGCCGACCTCTCCTCCTACGGCGCCCCGCACATCAAGACGCCGAACCTGGACCGGCTGGCCCGGCAGGGGGTGCGGTTCACCGACGCGTACTCGGGCTCGGCGACCTGCTCCCCGACCCGGTTCAGCCTGTACACCGGGCGCTACCCGGGCCGTACGCCAGGCGGGTTGGCCGAGCCGATCGCCAACAGGACGCAGGGGCTGGACCCGAGCCACCCGACCCTCGCCTCCCTGCTGAAGAAGGCGGGCTACTCCACCGCGCTGATCGGCAAGTGGCACTGCGGCTGGCTGCCCGACTACAGCCCCACGAAGTCGGGTTGGGACGAGTTCTTCGGCAACCACGGGGGCGTGCTGGAGTACTTCTCCAAGCTGGGGCAGCTCGGTGACTACGACCTGTACGAGGGCGACGCGACCTACAAGGACCTGCGCTACTACACGCAGGTGCTGACCGAGCGGGCGGTGGAGTACGTCGGCCGCAAGCACGACGAGCCGTGGCTGCTGAACCTCAACTTCACCACCCCGCACTGGCCTTGGCTCGCGGAGGGCGACGAGGAGACCGGAGCCGAGATCGCGGCGAAGATCCGGGCCGCCACCAGTCAGGCGGAGATCAGCGACGCGCTCAACCAGTACGACGGCGGCTCGGTCGCCAAGTACACCGAGATGGTGCAGAGCCTCGACGCGGCCGTCGGTGAGGTGCTGGCCGCGCTGCGCCGGTCCGGGCAGGAGGAGAACACGCTGGTGTACTTCGCCAGCGACAACGGCGGTGAACGCTGGTCCTACCTCTGGCCGTTGAGCGGCGAGAAGTTCGTGCTCCAGGAGGGCGGCATCCGGGTGCCGACCATCGTGCGCTGGCCGCACCGCATCGACGGCGACCAGGTCAGCCACGAGCCGAACTTCTCCCCCGACTGGACCGCGACCTTCCTGGAGCTGGCCGGCGCCCGCCCGGACCCGGCGTACCCGCTGGACGGCACGAGCCTCGCGGGCTATCTCCTCAAGGGCGAACAGCCGCCCGAGCGTGACCTGTTCTGGCGGGTGCGGGCCAACCGGGCGCTGCGGCGCGGGGATTGGAAGTACTACCAGGACGAAGACGGCGACGACCACCTCTTCGACCTCGGCGCCGACCTGCGCGAACAGGCCGATCTCGCCCCCGACAAGCCGGAGTTGCTCGCCGAGCTGAAGGCGGCCTGGGAGAAGATCGCCTCCGACCTCCTCCCCTATCCGAGCTAGCCGAGAATCCCCCGGTCGTACGCCACCGCCACGGCGGCCGCGCGGTCCTTGACGCCCAACTTGCCGTACAGGTGGGTGAGATGGGTCTTCACGGTCGCCTCGCTGATGAAGAGTTCGCGGGCGATCTCGCGGTTGGAGGTGCCCTTGGCGACCAGGGCGAGGACCTCGCGTTCGCGGGCGGAGAGCGATTCGTTGCCGGGGGTCTGGGGGGCGCGGACCGCGGAGACCAGGCGGGAGGCGACGGCGGGTGAGAGGACCGTGCGGCCTTCCGCCGCCGCGCGGACGGCGGTGAAGAGTTCGTCGCGCGGGGCGTCCTTCAGCAGATAGCCCGTCGCGCCCGCCTCGATCGCGGGGAGCGTGTCGGAGTCGGTGTCGTACGTCGTCAGGACGAGCACCTTCGCGCGGGCGGCGCGCCGGGTCAGCTCGCGGATGGCGTCGACCCCCGCGCCGCCCGGCATCCGCAGGTCCATCAGGATCACGTCGGGGTCGAGGTCGGCGGCCCGCTCCACGGCCTCGACGCCGTTGGACGCCTCGCCCAGGACGCGGAATCCGGGCGCGGACTCGAACATGCCGCGCAGACCGTCCCGTACGACGGGATGGTCGTCGACGATCAGCAGGGAGATCAGCAACTCGTCACTCATGGCGGACCAACGGTACGCGAGCCGAGAGGGCCGTGCCGTGCCCCGGCTCGGACTCGATCGCGAGGGAGCCCGCGATGCGTTCGGCGCGGGCGCGCATGCCGTCGAGGCCGAAGCCGCCGGTGCGGGTGCGTTCGGGGAGGGCGAGCGGGTCGAAGCCCCGGCCGTCGTCGCGGATGTCGAGGATGACCTCGTCGCCCAGGAAGCTGAGGGTCACGCCGACGCGGGTGGCCCGGGCGTGCCGGGCCGCGTTCGACAACGCCTCCTGGGCGATGCGCAGCAGGGTCGCCGAGATCTCGTCGTGGAGCTGCTCGGTGATGCCGGTGACGGTGAACTCGGCGCGGACGGCGGTGCGTTCGCCCCACTCCGCGACCGTGTTCTTCAGGGCCTCGGGCAGTCCGTCGTTCTCCAGCGCGATGGGGGCGAGGTTCTGCACGGAGCGGCGGGCCTCGCCGAGGCTGTGCCGGGCGAGGGTGGAGGCGCGTTCGAGGTGGGTGCGGGCGGTGGTCAAGTCGGGTGCGTTCGCCACGACTTGGAGCTGGGCGATGATACCGGTCAGGCCCTGGGCGATGGTGTCGTGGATCTCGGCGGCGAGCCGACGGCGTTCGTCGGCGACCCCGGCTTCCCTTGCCTGGACGAGGAGTTGGGCGTGCAGGGCGGCGTTCTCGTCGAGGGCCTGTTGCAACGCGGTGTTGGTGCGTTCGAGTTCGGTGATGGTCTCGTTGCGCTCGCGGGAGCGCTGGGTCTCCTGCTCCTGGAGATGGGCGACCGCCATCTGCAGGCCGGAGTTGGCGACCACGAGCGTGGCGAAGAGGATCCATTGGAGCGCGCTCCCCAGCGGCAGCCCACCGGACTGCGCACCGGCCACGGTGACCGCGCTGGCGAGCAGTCCGAGCCGCTGCCACACCACGCCCGGGATCAGTTCGTCGGCGTCCATGTAGCCGGAGGCGGCGTAGAACGCGAAGAACGGGTCGATCCAGGTGAGGGCGAAGGCGATGGCCCAGCGGACGACGTAGTACGCGGTCCCCGCCCGGGACGGGATCCGGCCGCGGCCGGGGCGGCGGGAGCGGGTGCCGTGCCACCACAGTTGGAGGACGAGTGCCGCGCCGACCAAGGCCCAGCCGAGGTACCACTGGGCGGCGGAGTAGTCGAACAGACCGGAGGAGGCGAGCGCCAGGACGACACCGATCCCGAGCAGACCGTACGGCCCCCATGTGTGCAGCTGTTCCCAGCGCCGCTCGATCTGCCGGTCCCTCGTGGTCATCTCCCCAGTCTGCATGGCCGTTCCCCCTACTCCCAGCGGAACCAGCGCGAGGCGCCGGCCGTCAGCAGGACGGTCCACGCCACCAGCACGCCCAGGTGCGTCCAGCCCGGCCAGTTCCCGGCCGCCGCCCTGTTCAGGGCCTCCGCGGCGGCGCCGAACGGGGTGTAGCCGACGATGCGGGCCATGACGTCCGGCATGGAGTTCACCGGGAGCCAGACGCCCGCGCAGAACATCATCGGGAAGAACACCGCCGACCCGATGGCGCCCGCGATCTTCGTGGTCCGGGACAGCGCGGACACCACGGAGCCCAGCGCGAGGGCGGCCAGGATCGCGAGGAGCAGGGCGAGGAGGTAGCCGCCGGGCTGCTTCGGCAGGCGTACGTCGAAGGCGAGCCGGCCGACGATCAGCGCGAGCAGGGCGGAGACCAGGGCCGCCGCGCCGTAGACGACCATCTGCGCGGCGAGGAGGGCGGTGGGGCGGACCGGGGTGGTGGACATGCGGCGGAGGATGCCGCGTTCGCGGTAGCCGGTGATGTTCTGCGGCATCGACTGGAGCGCGCCGACGATCATGCCGAGGAGGACGGCGACCGGGACGTACACGTCGACGGTGCGCAGGCCGCCGAGGTCGGCGTCGTGGTGGCGGAAGCCGGGGATGGAACCCAGGATCACCAGCAGCAGGGTCGGGAACAGCAGGATCCAGAAGAGGGCGCCCGGTTCGCGGCGGAAGAGCTTCAACTCGGTTCGCAGGACTGCGGTGTTCATGCGGTGACCTCCGTCAGGTCCAGGAACGCGTCGTCCAACGTGGCGTCGGACACGCGGAGTTGGTGGGCGGTGATGTGGTTGCGGGCGAGCAGCGTGATGACGGCGTTGACGGTCTCGTCGGAGCCGGAGAGCGTGATCCGGCCGTCCTTGCGGGCCACGGACGTGAGCGCGGGGAGCGCGTTCAGATCACCGTCGTCCAGCGCCGCGGAGGGCGTGAAACTGATGACGGTGGAGCCCGCCGAGCGCCGGATCAGCCCGTCCGGGGTGTCCAGCGCGGCCACCCGCCCCTTGTCGATCACGGCGATCCGGTCGCACAGCCGCTGCGCCTCCTCCATGAAGTGCGTGACCAGCAGCACGGTGACCCCGCTCGCCCGCACGTCCTCGATCAGCTGCCAGGTGTCACGGCGGGCGCGCGGGTCGAGCCCGGTGGTCAGTTCGTCGAGGACGACGACCCTGGGGTTGCCGATCAGCGCGAGCGCGATGAACAGGCGCTGCTTCTGCCCGCCGGACAGCTTCGCGAAGCGGGTGGTCAACTTGGCGGTCAGGCCCAGGCGTTCGGCCAGCGGCCGCCAGTCGGCGGGGTGCGGATAGAAGGACGCGTACAGCTCCAGCGCCTCGCGGACGGTGAGCTTGGCCTGGAGCTCGCTCTCCTGGAGCTGGGCGCCGAGGACCCGGGCGACCTCCGCGTGGTCGGCGACGGGGTCGAGTCCGGTGACGCGGACCCGGCCCGCGTCCGGGACCCGCAGGCCCTCGACACACTCGACGGTGGTGGTCTTGCCGGCGCCGTTCGGGCCGAGGATCCCGAAGATCTCGCCCACCTCGACGGCGAACGAGACCCCGTCGACGACGGCCCGGCCGCCGTAGGACTTCCGTAGTGCGGTGACTTCGATGACAGGAGTGGCTGACATGTTCCGAGGTTCCCGCCCGGGCCGGTCCCGGCACATCGGCCATCGCGCTCGACCGTGCATCAACCGATCGGTTGATGCGCCCCTACGACCCCTCGAACACCCAGGTCGTAGGACCAACGGCCGATCCGGGTCCGGCCAAAACTCGGTGGGCACTGTCAGTGGTGGTCCGTAGGCTCGCCCGTGATGACCACGACACCCGCCTCCGCCGAGGACCACTCCGACCGGTCCGCCGTCCGTACGCTCGCGCGGCTGTGGCCGTACGTCCGCCCCGTGCGCGTACGGCTGTTCGCCGCGGCCGGGGTCGCCGTCGTCGCGTCCTGTACGGGGCTGGTGTTCCCGCTCGTCCTGAAGTGGATGGTGGACGGACCGGTCGCCGACCGGGACACGGCGGGCGTGTGGCTCGGGGCGCTGTATCTGCTCCTGCTCGGAATCGCGGAGGCGGGCCTGTTCGGCCTGCGGCGCTGGCTGGTCGCGCGCCCGCTGTCCCACGTGGAGGCGGAGATGCGCGCGGACCTGTACCGGCATCTGCAACGCCTGCCGGTGTCCTTCCACGACAGATGGCCCTCGGGCCAGCTCCTCTCCCGAGGCACCACGGACCTGATGCTGCTCCGGATGTTCCTCGCCTTCCCCCTGACGTTCCTGCTGGTCAACGCGGTGACGATCCTGGTCGGCGTGATCATCATGCTGCTCCAGGACTGGACGCTGGGGATGGTCATCCTGGGGCCCGCCATACCGGTGATCATCACGTGCGTGATCTTCGAGCGGCGGTACGCGCACGTGGCACGCCTCGCGCAGGACCAGGTCGGCGACCTGACGACGGTCGTCGAGGAGAGCGTCCTCGGCATCCGCATCATCAAGGGCTTCGGCCGCCACCGCAGCCAGGCCCGAGCCTTCCGCGACCTCTCCCGCACCCTGCGCGGCACCGAACTCCGCAAGGCCCGACTCCTGGCCACGATCTGGGGCGTCATCGTCACCCTCCCCGAACTGGCGCTAGGGGCGGCGCTGGTGGTGGGGACGGTCCAGGTCGCGGACGGAAATCTCTCGGCGGGCACGCTGGTGGCGTTCCTGTCCACAGCACTCGCCCTGCGCTGGCCGGTGGAGTCGATCGGCTTCCTCCTGGCAATGAGCCAGGAGGCGGCGACGGCGACGGAGCGCTATTTCGAGGTGATGGATGAAACCCCGGAAGCGGAGACGCCCTTTAGGGGCGCGGGGAACGGCGCGACCAGCCCCCACCGGCCGTCACTTGACAACGATGGCCTCCGTTTCTCCTCAGTCTCCTTCCGCTACCCAGACGCCCCCGCCGACTCCCCTCCCACCCTCGAAAACATCGACCTGCACATCAGACCCGGCGAATCCATGGCCCTGGTAGGCGCGACAGGCACCGGCAAAACCACACTGACGGCCCTCGTCCCCCGCCTCCACGAGGTGACCTCCGGCCAGATCACACTGGACGGCAAGGACATCACCGCCATGCCCCGGGAATCGCTGCGCGCCCTCGTCGCCGTGGCCTTCGAGGAACCGACGTTGTTCTCGGCGAGCGTCGGGGAGAACGTACTCATGGGGTCGGAAGAGGGCGCGGGACAACCGGAGTTGGAGCGAGCACTGGCCGTCGCACAGGCCGACTTCGCGCACGCACTGCCCCAGGGCACGGACACCCAGGTAGGCGAACAGGGCCTGAGCCTCTCCGGCGGCCAACGCCAACGCCTCGCCCTGGCAAGGGCGGTGGTGGGCAAACCCCGCTTCCTGGTCCTCGACGACCCGCTCTCCGCCCTGGACGTCCACACCGAGGCCGCCGTCGAGGCAGCCCTGCGCCAAGTCCTGGCCGAGACAACGGCGTTGATCGTGGCCCACCGCCCATCCACAGTCCTCCTCGCCGACCGCGTGGCCCTCCTGTCCAACGGCCGCATCACAGCAGTCGGCACCCACCAGGAACTCCTACGGACGAACACGGAGTACGCGTACCTGATGTCGGGCGCAGAGCGCCCCAAAGGGGCGCGGGGAACGGCGCGACCAGCCCCCACCGGCCCGCGGACTAAGAACCACCCAGTCGGTGCGCAGGGAGACGAACGATGACCGCGGCCACCACCTCCACCCCC
>NZ_JBXVPZ010000469.1:0-7307 GCF_057961495.1 Streptomyces sp. P5F9
GTGGAACCGTGGGCCTGAGGGGAGCCGGGGGTCCCGGCGGAGGCGGTGGAGGCGGTGGAAGAAGCACGCATTCAGCGCGCCTCACCGCTTCGCGGCGGTTCAAACATCTCGCGCACCTCTCTTTTCTCACCTTCTTCTCGCCCTCTTCGTGCCTCCTGCGGGCAGCCCGTGTCCCTTGTCATCCATCGAGTCGTTTGACAGCGAAGTCTGCGCTATTGGGGGCGCTATTGGGGGAGGGTGACCAGGATGCGGCCGTGGACACCGCCGGTGTCGACGTGGTCGTGGGCCTTGGCGATGTCGTCCAGCGGGTAGCGGTCGCGGACGTCGACGGTGAGGGCGCCGACGGCGGCTGCGGAGGTGAGGTCGCGGGCGGCCTGGCGCTTGGCCTCGGCGGGGAAGTCGTCGCTGCCGAGCAGCCGCAGGGTGACGTTGTTGAACAGCAGGGGCCAGAAGGGGATCTCGGTGCGGTCCGTGCGGGTGGCGTAGGCGGCGATGACGGAGTTGTCGGCGGCGACGGCGTTGTCGAGGTCGGCGTTGTCGGACAGCGCGACCTCGATGATCCGGTCGACGCCCCGCGGGGCGTACGCGCGGATGGCCGCCGCGGGGTCGCCGGTGTCCAGGGCGACGGCGTGGGAGACGACGGCCGGGTCGACGTGGTCGAGGTCCGCGGTTCGGCGGACGGTCGCGATCACGGTCGCGCCGGCCCAGTGGGCGAGCTGGGCGGCCAGGGAGCCGACGCCGCCGAGGACTCCGTGGACCAGGACCAGTCGGCCGTCGACCGGGCCGTCGGCGAAGACGGTGCGGTGGGCGGTGATGCCGGGGATGCCGAGGCTCGCGCCCAGCTCGTCACTGAGGTGGCCGGGTAGGGGTGCGGCCTGGTGGTCGGGTACGACGGTGTACTGGGCGGCGGTGCCGAAGGGGCGGTAGGACTGGGCGCCGTAGACCCAGACCCGCTGTCCGACGCGGCGGGCGTCGACTCCGGCGCCCACGGCGTCGATGACTCCGGCGGCGTCGCTGTGCGGGATCACCCGCGGGTAGGGCATGGACGAGCCGAGCCAGCCGCGCCGTTTCTTGGTGTCGCCCGGGTTGACGCCCGAGACGGTGACGCGGACACGGACCTCGCCGGGGCCGGGGCCGGGGACGGGATCAGGGAGTTCGCCGACGTGCAGGACATCGGCGGCGGGGCCCTGGTCGTCGTACCAGGAAGCAAGCATCGAGGTTCCTCCGTGGGCGGTCAGTTCGCGGGAGCGGCGGGAGCGGCGGGCGCATGCGGATCACTGTCGGTGCCTGTGGTGTCGAATGCGGGCGGTTCCTCGCCGAGGGACTCGCGCAGCCAGGTCCGTTCGGCGCGGCTGGTGGCGCGGGCGGTGAGCAGCATGCCGCGCCGGTAGGGGTCGGGGATCTCCTCGGCACGCAGGGGCCGCTCGTTGTCGTAGAAGAAGCTCGCCGGTTCTTCGAGGAACTCCAGCCGTCTGCGCAGCACCGCGTGCTGTTCGGCCACGTCGGGCAGGTGGGAGAGGAACGCCAGGATGACGTAGAACCTGGTGAAGTCGGTGATCTCGTGGTCGGCGGGCTTGCGCAGGCGCTGGAGCATGTCGGCCCGGCCGGCCGCGGTCAGGCTGAGCACGTACCGGGCCGCCCCCGCGGCCGGGTCTGCGTGCCGCTCGATCAAGCCCGCCTTGGTCAGACGGTTGATCGCCGGGTACAGGCTGCCGTCGCTGACCGGCCGCGTGTAGCCGGTCAGCTGTGAGACGCGGCGGCGCAGCTCGTGTCCGGGCAGGGGTCCCTCGGCGAGGAAGCCGAGTATCGCGAGTTCCAGCATGCGTCCATCGTCGCACGTGAACATCGAATCGATGTGTACATCGATTCGATGTAAGCTGCCAGGTATCCATCCACCGTCTTGGGAGAGGCACAGCAAGATGCCGCCACTGTCCAGCGAGTCAGTGATGAACCGCTTCGTGGAGTTCATCAACACGGGCGACGAGGGTCTCGCTCGCGAGGTCATTTCTCCGGACGCGGTGTTCCACGCGCCGAGTCACCCGGAACCACTGCGGGGGCCCGGTGGGTACATGGAAGTCATCGGGATGATGCGCGGTGCCTTCCCGGACGTCCAGTGGACGCTGGAGGAGACGGTCACCGAAGGCGACACCGTGGCCGCGCGGTTCACCATGCGGGGAACTCACGACGGTGAATTCTTCGGGATCCCGGCGAGCGGCAACAAGATCTCGGTGCAGGCCATGAACTTCTACTACCTGGCCGACGGCCGGATCGTCGGCGAACGGGCTCAGCCCGACCTCCTCGGGGTGATGCAGCAGATCGGTGCCGTACCGGCGCCGTGAACCTCGTAGCGCCGGGTGAGCTCTCTGCCGGAGATCCCACAAGCCCTTGCCGCGCCGGCCAGGGCAGAGTTCGGGTCATGACCGACGTCCATGAGGTGACCTGCCGTCCCGGGGCGCGCCGGATCCCGGTGGAACGGCTCACCGTCCGGGCGGTACGACGGGTGCGGGGCGGCGACGGCGACACCGTGCCCAGCGGGTGGCACATCGCCGAACTCGACGACGGGGGGGCGGCTGGTGAGGCTCGCGGCGGCGCCGGACGACCTGGCGCTCGTGCTACGACCTGGCGCTCGTCCTGTGCGAGCTGAGGGCGGTGCGCGAGCCGTCGTAGCGAGGGTCCGTGCGAGGGCGTCGTAGCCGGGTTCTTCGCGTGTTCCGCGCGAGGGCGCCCTGGGCGGGTTCTTTGCCAGGAGATGGCATTCCGGCTGGTCAGCCTGTCACTCGGGCGAGTTATCGTCCGACCTGCTTGTTCACACTTTCAACAGGAGCTTCATTGCGCCTCAAGCAGGTCTCGCTCACGGCGGCGATATCGGTCGTCGCCGGGCTGACCACCGCAACCGTCGGCCTCACCGGCACCGCCGCCTGGGCCGACAGCACGGCCGCGCTGCCGCTGTCCCACTACGCGCACATGCTGGTCGACACCGCTCACCAGCACCTCTTCTTCAGCCAGGGCGCCGGTTCGACCGGCATCGTGGTGACGGACCTGGCCGGCAACCCCGTCACCACCCTCACCGGCGAACAGGGCGCCACGGGGCTGGCGTTGTCCCCGGACGGCGGCACGCTGTACGCGGCGCTCGCGGACGGTGACGCGGTCGCCGCGATCGACACGGCGACGCTGACCGAGTCCGCGCGCTACGCGACGGGCACCGGCAGCGGGCCCGTCTCCGTCGCGGTGGCGGGCGGGAAGGTCTGGTACGGCGGGACGGTGGACGGCAGGGGAGCCGTCGGGTCCGTGGACCCGGCCGCCGCCGAGCCGGTCGCAACACCCCAGTCGGTGCTGGCCAATTGGCCTGACGCGCCGCAGCTCGCGACGGGCGGCGGTGTCCTCGCGGCCGGGGAGATGAGCCCGAGCACGACCGACGTGGCCACCTTCGACGTCTCCTCCGGTACGGCGACCGCCATGACCCACCTGGCGGTCTCCGGCGGTCCGACCACCGGGTTCCAGGTCACCGCCGACGGCAAGCAGGTGCTGCTCGCCACGTCCAGTGATGTCGCCCTGCGGGCCTACCGCACGGCGGACATGGCGATGGCCGACCCCTCTGTGTACTACACCGGCGGAATCCCCTCCGCGCCGAACTCGCTCACCCTCGACACCGACGGCACGATCGCTGTCGGCAGCACCGAGGGCTCGGCGCCCGGGGTGTACCTCTACGCGGGTTCCCAACTCGCCGAGGACTACGTCAAGTTGCCCGCCGGGACCCTGGCCCCCGACGGCCTGATGTGGGGAGGTGACGGCGGGACGCTCTACGGCGTCACGCACGACGCCTCGGGCGCCTACACCCTCAACGTGCTGAGCGCGCCCAAGCTCACCGACGCCCAACTGGCCCTGAACCTCTCGGGATACGCGGTTCCCACCCGCCAGTTCACGCTCACCGGCTCACTCACCACCAAGGGCTTCGTCCCGGCCGGAGCGAAGCTCCAAGTCACCCGTGACGGAACGGAGTTGCCCGACGCGACGGTCGGCGCGGACGGCACGTTCTCGATCACCGACACCCGGTCCGACGAAGGCAGCTACACCTACCAGGTGTCGTACGCCGGGGACGCGGCGCACCGGCCCGCGACGACCTCGCTGGACGTGGAGGTGGGGCGGCTGGACACCGGCGTCATCCAGGATGTCGTCTCGGCGAGACCCCGCTCGGTGGTCCTCAGCGGTTCCCTGAGCTCGCGGGACCTCGGAACCTTCCCCCAGGGCACCACCGTCGAGGTGTCCCGGACGAACGAGGACACCCACGAGACGGTCCAACTCCCGTCGGTCACCGTCGATCCGGCCACCTCGAAGTTCACGGTCACCGACGCCCCCGGCATCGCCGGATGGTTCACCTACCACCTCTCCTTCGCGGGCGACACCGAGCACGAGCCGTCGACCGACGACGCGTCCCTGATCGTCTCGCCGTACACCCCGACCCTGGCCCTCAAGCCCCCGACGACCGCCACGCGCGGCGCCGCGCTGACGTTCGGCGGCACGTTGGGCGACGCCCCGTACCCCGCCGGCGAGACGGTCACCGTGTCCCGCACGGACCTGGCCCACACCTCAACTCCCGTCACCTGGACGGTTCCTGTGGGTACGGACGGGAAGATCACCGTCAAGGACACCCCGGCGGTCGGCGGCGCCAACACCTACAAGGTCGACTACCCGGGCGACGCCGCCCACCAGGCGGCCACCGCGTCCTCGACCGTCCAGGTGTCCCGCGCCGCGACGGCCGTGTCCGTCACCAGCAACGAGTCGACGTACACCTACGGCGCGACGGCCACCGTCACCGCCCACCTCGGCACGACGTACAACAGCCGTACGGTGTCGATCTACGCGACGCCCGCGGGCGGCAAGAAGACGCTGGTGAAGACCGCGGCCGTGGACAGCGAGGGCAACCTGAAGGCGACGTACAAGCTCACCCACAACACGACGTTCACGGCGTCGTTCGCGGGCGACTACCGCTACGCCCCGGCGACGGCCACCCGCGCCGTCCACGACCAGGTGGGGATCGCCGAGAAGCTGGGCGGCTACTACACCAGCACCAAGTACGGCACGGTCACCTACCGCGTCTACCACCACACGGTGAAGCCCCAGGTGACCGGCACGGTGACGCCGGACAAGTCCGGCCAGTGCCTGCGGTTCCAGGCCCAGGAGTACTACAACAAGGCCTGGCACACACTCACCACGTCCAGCTGCTTCTCCTTGGCCACGGGCAGCGTCGGCGCGACCAGCCTGAGCCTCACGAATGCGGTCAACCAGAAGTTCCGGGTGCGGACCGAGTATGTGGCGAGCGCGAAGGATGCGACCAACGTGAGTACGTGGGGTGGGTGGTTGTACCTGACGGTCAGGACCTGACCGGCGACGGTTAGCCCTCCTTGGGCCCCGCCTGCTGCACCACCTCGAACGTCCACAGCGTCGAGTCCGTCGAGGCGGGCCTCGGCCGCTCACCCTGCGGGGAACCCTGCGCGCCGCCCTCCTGGGGTGCGCCGCGGTGGGCGGCCTGCCCCATCCCCGACATCCAGTTCTGGAAGTCCTCCTCGGCGCGCCAGCGCGTGTACACGAGGTAGGTGTCGGTGCCCTCGACGGGCCGGAGCAGCTCGAACCACTCGAAGCCGTCCGAGCCGTCCACCGTCCCGGCCCGGTTCGCGAACCGCTTCTCCAGGGTCTCGCGCTGCTCTTCGGGGACGGTGAGTACGTTGATCTTGACGATGCTCATGGGGCCATTCTTCAACAGGCGGGGGCTCGGGCTTCCACGGGTATGACTTCAGGGGCGCAGGCCCTCCCGGCGTGCCGCCCGTCCAGCGGACCGGCGGCGGTCGGCAAGAAGGCACCCGTGCGGGGCGGGACGACCGGGAGCCCGCGTCGTGTGCCTCCGAACTGCCGTCACCAGTACGGCCGTTCGCCAGGGCCGTCACCGCCGCCGCCCTTACGGACACTCACGCCCTCCTCACCGCCCCGCCCCCGGGCCACTTGACGCCCCACTTCGCGAACTGACGTGACCCCATGGGCGGTTGTGTGTCGAACGGCCGCCTCCAACCGCCCTCTTTTGGGTGATCTCCGTACGACATAACAGACGTAACGTTTCCTCGCTTCCCCCGCTGAGCTGGGCTTTTGCGGACGAGCGCGCGAAACTGCGCACGTGTTCGAATCGCGTCACGCCCACACCCCTCTCTTGATCCGAATTACAGTCGTGCCGCTCGTCCAAGATCACTTCCCCATCGAGGCGTGTGTGACCTTCCGACTGCCCAGCGCAGCCCCGCTCTTGAGAACGCCGCAGACGGCCGTCCTTGAGGGCATCGCCGGTTTCGTCCCCCCGGACGCGGTGCCGAACCACGCCCTGCCCGCCGCGTGGGACGTCTCCGCCGCGTGCAGCGGCTTCGTCTACGGCCTCGCCGCCGCCGTCGGTGCCCTGACCTCGGGGTGTGCCGACCGTGTCCTGCTGGTCGCGGCCGAGGTGTACTCGACGCTGCTCGACCCGCAGGATCGTTCCGCCGGAATCGTGTTCGGCGACGGCGCCGCCGCGGTGGTCCTACGGCGCGGTGAGCGTGACGAGTCGGGCGGAGTGCTGGCGCTGGACCTCGGCAGCGACGGCTCGGGTGACCAGCTGATCCAGGTGCCCGGCGGCGGTGCGCGGGAGCGTTCCCGGCCCGGGGAATTCGGCCCTGGTGACCGTTACTTCCGTATGCGGGGGCGTGAGGTGTTCCAGCATGCGGTGATCCGTATGACCCAGTCCGCCCACACCGTGCTCAAGCGCGCGGACTGGGCGGCCGGGGATGTGGACCGGTTCTGCGCCCATCAGGCGAACGCCCGCATCCTGTCCGCCGTCGGCGACCGCATCCCGGTGCCCGGCCAACGGCATGTCACCAACATCGCGCGCGTCGGCAACACCGGCGCCGCGTCCATCCCGCTGGCCCTGGCCGACGCCGCCGCGCGGGATGAACTCCGCGCCGGGGAACGGGTGTTGCTGACCGCCTTCGGCGCCGGACTCACCTGGGGCTCGGCGGCCCTGGTGTGGCCGGAACTGCCGACCGTGCCGCACGTCGACACACCCGGCGCGGATGCCGCGGCCGCACCCGCTGCCAACCGGGCCGCTGCCAACCGGGCCGTACCCGCTACCGACCCGGCCCTGCGGACCCGGATCGCCTGAGACCGACCGCGCTTGAGGCCGACCGCGCTTGATTCCCGCCCTGCTTGAGACCGACCTCGCTTGATACCCGCCCCGCCTTGATACTCGCCCTGCTTGAGACCGCTCCCGCCTGAGACCGACCCCGCTTGATACC
>NZ_JBXVPZ010000470.1:0-7287 GCF_057961495.1 Streptomyces sp. P5F9
CGGGGGAAGGCGGCGAGGTCGGGGGTGCCGGGGACGAGGTCGTAGGTGGGGCTGTTGCGGAGGCGGCGGGGTGGGGTCGTGTCCGTGGGCGGGACGACGGCGCGTTCGGCGACGCGGGTGCCGGAACCCTGGCGGGCGGTGAGCCAGCCCTCGGCGACGAGGTCGGCGTAGGCGTCGGCGACCGTGTTGCGGGCGATGCCCAGGTCGGTGGCGAGGGAGCGGGAGGAGGGCAGCCGGGTGCCCGGGGCGAGGCGGCCGGTGCGGACTGCGTCGCGCAGGGCGTCCGTGAGGCCGCGGCGGACGCCGGTGCTGGTGGCGGTCGGTTCGACATGCAGGTCGACGCCGTAAGTGGCCCAAGATTTCGCCATGGAAATGGACCATACTCCTGGGCTGCCTGGCTTCTAGAGTCGAGACATGACCACAGCACAGGAAACTCCTTACGCCCACGAGCACAGCCCCCGCCTGAACTGGGCCGAGCACGCGCCCGAGGTCTACAAGGCGATGGTCCGTCTCGACATCGCCGCCCGGCGGGGCCTCGACCCGAAGCTGCTGGAACTGGTGAAGATCCGCACCTCGCAGCTCAACCACTGCGCGTACTGCCTCGACATGCACACCAAGGACGCACTCGCGGCGGGCGAGAGTGTGGAGCGGATCATTCAGCTCGGCGCGTGGGAGGAGTCGCGGCACTTCTACACCGAGAAGGAGCTGGCGGCGATCGAGCTGACCGAGGCGGTCACCGTGATCACGGACGGCTTCGTGCCGGACGAGGTGTACGCGCGGGCGGCCGAGCAGTTCGAGGAGGCCGAGCTGGCGCAGCTGATCGCCGCGATCACGGTGATCAACGCGTGGAACCGGTTCGGGGTGAGCACGCGCATGGTGCCGGGGCACTACAAGGCGGGACAGTTCAAGTGACGTCGCCTGCACGGGTGTTGGGCCGCGAGGTCCGGGGGTGTCGGCCGTGAGCAAGGTCGAGCTGTTCCGGAGTCTGCATCGGCGGCGGCTGCCCGGTGATCCGCTGGTACTGCCCGGGCCCTGGGACGCGGTGAGTGCGCGGGTGTTCGTGGAGGCCGGGTTCGCGGCGCTCGCCACGCCCAGTGCCGGGGTCGCCGCATCGCTCGGGTACGAGGACGGGGCGACGCCGGCGGACGAGATGTTCGCGGCGGTCGCGCGGATCGTGCGGGCCGTGGACGTGCCGGTGTCGGCGGATGTCGAGGGCGGGTACGGGCTCGCGCCGAAGGAGCTGGTGGAGCGGTTGCTGGAGGCGGGGGTGGTGGGGTGCAACCTTGAGGACTCCGACGGGGGTGTGCTCAAGGACCCGCGGCGGCATGCGGACTGGCTGGCCGAGGTGCGTGCGGTGGCGGCGGAGCGGTTGTTCGTCAACGCGCGGGTCGACACCTTCCTGCACGGTGACGGGAACCCCGAACGGGCCATCGAGCGGGCCGCGTTGTACGTCGCGGCGGGTGCCGACTGTGTCTATCCGATCATGGCTCCGGCGGATGTGCTGCCGTTGCTGCGGTCCGGTATCCAGGGGCCGGTCAACGTGGTCGCGCGGCTCGACGGCGAGGGCCCCTCGCCCACCGCACTCGGTGAACTCGGGGCCACGCGCGTCACGTTCGGGCCGGGGCTCCAGCGCTGGGCGGCACTCGCGCTCAAGGAGAGGGCCGTAGAGCTGAAGCGGTGAGCGGGGTCAGGACAGCCAGGCCTTCCAGGTGGAGGGGTGGCTGTCCACCCACTTCTTCGCGGCGTCGGCCGGGGACAGCTTCTGGTCGGCGATCATCAGGGAGACCTCGTTCTGGTCCTCGGTCGTCCACTTGAACTTCTTCAGGAAGGCCGCCGCCTTGCCGCCGCGCCGGGCGAAGTCCGTGTTGAGGTACTTCTGCAGCGGGGTGTGGGGGTAGGCGCAGGCGACCTTGGCCGCGTCGGTGTCGCACCCCTCCTTGTAGGCGGGGAGTTCGACCTCGGTCATCGGGACCTTCTTGAAGAGCCACTGGGGGGCGTACCAGTAGGTGAGGAAGGGCTTCTTCTCCTTGGCGAACTGCTTCATCTGGGTGATCTGCGCGGCCTCCGAACCGGCGAACACCACCTGGTAGTTGAGCTTCAGGTTCGTCACCAGGGCCTTGTCGTTGGTGACGTAGGAGGGCGAGCCGTCCATCAACTGGCCTTTGCTGCCGCTCTCGGCGGTGCGGAACAGCGAGGAGTACTTGTTGAGGTTCTTCCAGTCGGTGATGTCCGGGTGCTGCTTGACCAGGTAGGTCGGGACGTACCAGCCGATGTGCCCGGTCACCCCGAGGCCGCCCGCGCGCGTGATCGTCTTCTTGTCGTCGACGTAGCGCTTCTCCTGGTCGGGGTGGCCCCAGTCCTCCAGGATCGCGTCGACCCGGCCCTGGCTGAGCGCGTCCCACGCGGGGACCTCGTCGACCTGGACGGTGTCGACGCGGTAGCCGAGCTTGTGCTCCAGCAGGTACTGCGCGACAGCCACGTTGGCCTGCGCGCCCACCCAGGACTGGACGGAGAGGGTCACGGTCTTGGCGCCCTGCGCGTTGGCGAAGGGCGAGGCCTGCTTGGTCATGTCGGCGGCGCCACAGCCCGAGAGCAGGGCGAGGGACGTCACCGCGGCCACGGAATAAAGCGTACGAACGCGCATGTCACGCTCCCTTCTTCGTGCGGCGTTCCGTCGGCTGGGTCACCCGGTCGAGCATCAGGCCGAGGCAGACGATCGCGGCGCCGGCCACCAGTCCGGTCGCCAGGTCGCCCTGGGCGAGGCCGAACACCGCGTCGTAGCCGAGGGCGCCGCCGCCGACCAGGCCGCCGATGATGACGACGGCGAGGACGAGGACCACGCCCTGGTTGACGGCGAGGAGCAACGCCGGGCGGGCGAGCGGGAGTTGGATCTGCCGTAGCTGCTGGGCGCTGGTCGCGCCGAGCGAGCGGGCCGACTCCAGGGCGGCTGGGTCGACCTGGCGCAGGCCCTGTGTGGTGATGCGGACGACTGCGGGGAGGGCGTAGACGACGGCCGCCGCGACAGCGGGGGCGCGGCCGACGCCGAAGAGGGCGACGACGGGGATCAGGTACACGAACTGCGGCATCGTCTGGCAGACGTCGAGGACGGGGCGCAGGGCGCGTTCGAAGCGGTCGCTGCGGGCGGCGGCGATGCCGGTCGCGAAGCCGAGGACGAGGGTGACGGCCACGGCGGCGAGCACCTGCGACAGCGTGTCGAGCGACGGCTTCCACACCCCGAGCACGCCGATCGCGGCCATGGCGAGGACGGCGGTGAGCGCGGTGCGCCAGGTGCCGATCACCCAGGCGAGGGCGGCGACGATCAGCAGCACCGACCACCAGGGCAGCCACTGAAGTCCTTCGCGTACGGGGTCCAGGACCCAGGTGGTGAAGTGGCCTGCCCAGTCGGCGGTGCCGCCGAGGTAGGGGACGCCGGAGTAGAGGTGGGCGGTCATCCAGTCGACGACGCGGTTCACCGGTTCGGCGATGTCCAGGGTCCAGCCGGAGGGCCAGTCCAGGGCGCCGGCGAGACGGGCGGCGACCGCCACGGCGACGGTGGCGCCGAGGGCGTACAGCCACGGGCGGAGGCCCGACCCCGGCTCCCCCGCGGACTTGTCGGTCTGCTCGGTCTGTTCGCCCGCGGCCGCGGTGACGCGGTCGAGTACGACGGCCAGGAGCACGATCGGGATACCGGCGGCCAGGGCGGCGCCGACGTCCACGGAGGCGAGGGCCTGGTAGACGCGGTCGCCGAGGCCTCCGGCGCCGATGACGGAGGCGATGACGGCCATGGAGAGGGCCATCATGATCGTCTGGTTGAGGCCGAGGAGGAGTTGCTTCCGGGCCAGCGGGAGCCGTGCGGTCAGCAGGCGTTGGCGTCCGGTGGCGCCCAGGGACTCGACGGCTTCCAGGACCTCCGGGTCGGCGTTGCGCAGGCCGAGCGCGGTGAGGCGGGCCATGGGCGGGGCGGCGTAGACCACGGTGGCGAGGACCGCTGCGGGGACGCCGATGCCGAAGACGAGGACGACGGGGAGGAGGTAGGCGAAGGCCGGGAGCACCTGCATGGTGTCCAGGACCGGGCGCAGCGCGCGGTCCGTCCGCTCGGAGAGGCCGCCGGCCAGGCCGAGCAGCAAGCCCACGACGACCGAGGTGAGCACCGCGACCACCATGAGCGCGAGGGTCTGCATGGTCGGTACCCACATGCCGAGCAGTCCGCAGGCGAGGAAGGCGACGCCCGTCCCGATCGCTAGCCGTACGCCCGCCACCCGCCAGGCGACGAGGGCGCCGAACGCGGTGACGCCCGCCCAGCCCGCGGCGAGCAGCACCAGGTAGACGGCGCGTACGGAGAGGACGACGGCGTTGCTGATGTAGCCGAAGAAGTAGAGGAACAGCGGGGAGCTGTCGCGGTTGTCGATGATCCAGTCGTTGGCCCGGCCCAGCGGACCGGACAGGTCGACGGTGAGGGCGTGCGGCCAACTCCCGCTGGCCCAGCGGGCGTTGGCGAGCGGTACGAGGACCGCCGCGGCGAGCGCGAGCAGCAGGAGCTTGTGCGCGGCCCGGTGCCGGAAGACGCCGGGGAGGGCGAGGCGCGGGGCGGGTGCGGTGACCGTGGCCATCAGACCGCCTCCCTGCCGGTATCGGCGAGCTCCGCCCCCGCCACGACGTCCAGCAGCCGTGCGTGGTCGACCACGCCCAGACAGCGGCCGTCCTCGACGACGCAGGCGGGCTTTCCGCTGCGGGACACGACCTTGATCGCCTCGGCGACGACCGCGTCGGCCGCGAGCGCGCCGGGGTGCTCCTGACCTCCGCAGTCTCCTGGGCGCATCGCCGTACGGACGGTCATGACGTCCGCGCGCGGTACGTCGCGTACGAACTCGCGGACGTAGTCGTCGGCGGGTGAGCCGACGATCTCCTCGGGGGTGCCGAGCTGGACGATGCGGCCGTCGCGCATCAGGGCGATGCGGTCGCCGAGTTTCAGCGCCTCGTTCAGGTCGTGGGTGATGAAGACCATCGTGCGGCCCTCCTCGCGGTGCAGCCGGACGACCTCCTCCTGCATGTCGCGCCGGATCAGGGGGTCGAGCGCGCTGAACGGCTCGTCGAACAGGAGGACTTCGGGGTCGACCGCCAGTGCCCGGGCGAGGCCGACGCGTTGGCGCTGGCCGCCGGAGAGCTGGCCGGGGCGGCGCTGCTCCATGCCTTCCAGGCCGACCTTGGTGACGACCTCGGCGGCCCGGCGGCGGCGCTCGGCCTTGCCGACGCCCTGGATCTCCAGGCCGTAGGCGACGTTGTCGAGGACCGTGCGGTGCGGGAGGAGGCCGAAGTGCTGGAAGACCATCGCGGCGCGGTGGCGGCGGAGTTCGCGCAGCCGGGACCTGTCCATGGCGCGGACGTCCTCGCCGTCGATGGCGATGGTGCCCGCGGTGGGTTCGATGAGGCGGGTGAGGCAGCGGACCAGGGTGGACTTGCCGGAGCCGGACAGGCCCATCACCACGAAGACCTCGCCCTTGCGGACGTCGAAGGAGACGTCGCGGACGGCGGCGGTGCAGCCGGTGCGGGTGCGCAGGTCGGCGGCGTCGAGAGCGGTGAGCTCGGGGTCGGCGGGGACCTGGTCGGCCTTCGGGCCGAAGACCTTCCAGAGGCCGTCCACCGAGAACACGGGGTCACCGGAGGTACCCGTGCTCATGCTCGCGGTCGCGGAACTGCCGGGCTCGCCAAGGCCGTTGGGCGTGCTGAGGGTACTCATCACGCACCACCTCCGATCAGGTCGACAGCCCTCTCGCCGACCATGAGCACCCCGATCATCGGGTTCACGGCGGGCATGGTCGGGAAGACGGAGGCATCGGCGATGCGGAGGCCGTCCAGGCCGCGGACCCTCAACTCGGGGTCGACCACGGCCAGTTCGTCGGTGTCGGCGCCCATGCGGCAGGTGCCGGCCGGGTGGTAGACGGTGTGGGCGACCTTGCGGGCGTACTCGCTGAGTTCGGCGTCGCCGAGGATCTCCGGGCCGGGGCACACCTCCCGCTTCAGCCAGCCGGCGAGTGGTTCGGTCTTCGCGATCTCGCGGGCGATGCGGATGCCGTCGACGAGGGTGCGGCCGTCGTAGTCGTCCTCGTCGGTGAAGTACCGGAAGTCCAGGGCGGGTTTGACGGCCGGGTCGGCGCTCTCCAGGTACAGGCGGCCGCGGCTCTTCGGCTTGGGGATGTTCGGGGTCATGGAGACGCCGAACTCGGGGCGTTCGTAGCCGAGGCGCTCGGGGTTGTCCGTGAAGGGGACCTGGTAGAAGTGGAACATCAGGTCGGGGCCCGGGTGTCGGGGGTCGCGCCGCACGAACAGGCCCGCGTCGGAGTCCATCGCGGAGTTCTCCGGGATCGGTCCGTTGGTCTCCCAGACGATCACCGACTCGGGGTGGTCGAGGAGGTTCTCGCCGACGCCCGGGAGGTCGACGGCGACGGGGATGCCGAGCGCTTCGAGGTCCTTGCGGGGGCCGATGCCCGAGTGCAGGAGCAGCCGCGGGGAGTCGACGGCGCCGGCGCACAGGACGACCTCGCGGCGGGCGCGGACGAGGAGTTCCTCGCCGTCCTCGGTACGGACGTGGACGCCTTCCGCGCGGGTGCCGTTCAGCTCCAGGCGGTGGGCCCAAGTCTCAAGGAAAAGGGTGAGGTTGGGGCGCTCGTCCATCACCGGGTGGAGATACGCGACGGACGCGCTGGACCGCTTGTTGTTCTCGGGGTGGTAGGCGAGGTCGAAGAAGCCGACGCCGTCTGTGAAGGGCGCCTTGTTGAAGCCCTCGACGCGCGGGACGCCGAGCGCCTCCTGGGCCGCGTCGACGAAGTCGCGGGCGATGGCGTTCCGGTCCTTCTCGTCGACGGGGACGATGTTGTTGAGGAGGCGGGCGTAGTACGCCTCCATCGAGATCGCGCCCCAGCCCTTCGCGCCGGCCGCCTCCCACTCGTCCCAGTCGGACGGCAGCGGCTTGAAGGCGATGAGGGTGTTGTGCGAGGAGCAGCCGCCGAGGACGCGGGCGCGGCTGTGCCGGATGTGGGAGTTGCCGCGCGGCTGCTCGGTGGTCGGGTAGTCGTAGTCCAGCTCACCGCCGAGGAGGCCCATCCAGCGGCGCAGGGTCAGTACGTCCTCGCGGCCGACATCGCTGGGGCCGCCTTCGATGACGGCGACGGTGACGTCGGGGTTCTCGGTGAGGCGGGAGGCGATGACGGATCCTGCGGTGCCGCCGCCGATGACGACGTAGTCATAGTCGTACTCGTTGTCGGGCATGGGGGGTACTCACTCCAGTGG
>NZ_JBXVPZ010000471.1:0-7270 GCF_057961495.1 Streptomyces sp. P5F9
CGCCCGCCCCGCTCACCCCCACCGTCGACCAGGGCGACACCGCGCTGACCCCGGTGGCCACCACGTCCACGCCCGTGCCGGGGCTCCATGACACCCATGCCACGGACTCGCCGGACGTTGATCCGGCGGACACGCACACGGAGACGGAGACCGAGACCGTCCCCGCGGTCGTGCCGGTCCCGGACATCACCCTGACCTCCCCGGAGGGCGACACCACCTCGCCGACCGAGTCGGTGGTCGGCGGTGGCCGTCGTAGTGGCTCCTACCTCGGTGGCTACGGGCGGCGGCACGACGGCCAGGTGGGGCTCGTGCACGTGGAGCCGTTCGCGCCGGACGTGGTCGACGGGCTGCACCGCCAGGTGCTCACGGCGCTCGGCCGGCCCGCTCCGGAGCCGGACGACCCCGTACTCACGCAGCTCCGGGACGTGCTGTCGGCGGAGCAGATGGCGCTGAACCTGCCGTATCTGCGCAGTCTCGGCGGTCACCGCATCGTCCTGGACGTCGGCGGCGTCGACCACGAGGTGGACGTACGGCTGACGCTCGACGGCAGGCGGCCGTCCGCGCGGCAGGGCGCGCTCGACCCGAGCGATCCCGACAAGCATGTGGAGCGGCGCGGGCAGGGCACCCGGGAGATCGTCTCCGCGCAGCCGTCCGGCACGTTCTCGACGATCCCGGTGCCGTGGACCGGTTCGATACCGGTCGCCGCGGCGGGCCCGGTCCGCGGGGTGGACATCGCGCTGGGCGCGACCATCACCCACAACCAGGCGGACGGTTCGACCACCGTCACCCAGGTCGTGCAGACCACCAGCGCCCAGCGCAGCAACGAGCCCTCCCGCGCCTACGACTTCACCGACAACTGGCAGGTGCGCGTGGCCGCGCCGGCCCAGGACACGGACGTAGCGAATGCGGGGGATACGACAGACACGACAGATACGACCGGCACAACAGGCGTGACGGACACGGCCGTTGTCGTCGCGAGCCCCGATCCCGATCCCGCGCCCGACTGGAGTCCGGCCGAGCAGCACGGGTCGGTCACCATCTGGTTCCCGCAGCACCTCGTGGACGCCGACAGCGATCCCGGTCAGGAGCTGCCCGCACCCGCCGACATCAGGACACTGCCGATCTACGGCGTGGACTCGGTGCTGCATCCGCGACGGCTGTACGAGGGGGCCGCGGCGAACTTCAGCGACGACCTGGACGAGACGTCGTCGGCCCAACTCGCGGACTTCCTTGCTGAACCGATCCTGCGGGGCACACTGCCGATGCAGGTCGAGGGCGGGCTGTACTCGCCGGTGCTCACCGACGCGCGCGGACGTGCGGTCGGCATGATGCGGCTGGACGCGACCATCCGGGGCACCACCCCGGTGGCCAAGAGCCTCGACAAGAAGATCAACCTCGAAAGCCACGTCGTCAACTCGGTGAAGAACGACCAGAACACGTCGTTCAACAGCGGGGTGACCTTCACCGGCAGCATCGGTCCGACCTTCACGAACGACCACAGCGCGGGACACCCGAACGCCTCCCACGGCATCGGCGGCACCGTCAACGGCAAGGGCACCGCCAGTCTCGCGGCACAGAACGTGTTCGGCACCAGCAACCTCGCGGGCACCATGCACGCGGTGCGCACCAACCGCAGCCATCTGCTGACCGAGGCGGACGTCGAGTACACCCTCACCCTGATCCGGCCCGACGGCTCCATCTCCACCTATACGCCCGGGACTTGGACCCACGCTCTCGATCTGCGGGTGCTCAGCGCCGAGGACGCGGCGGGACACGAACCGGCGCCGGACGAACTGCGCGTGCTGCCGCCCGAGTTGGAGAACCTGGAGTCGATCGGCCAGTCCATCGCGCCGCTCGGGGTGGACGAGAACGACGCGGAGCCGCTGTTCGAGGACGCGGAGACCTGGCTGCGGGACCGCGGCTTCCTGCCGCCGGCGGCGGACGCCCCGCGCCGGGGCCGACTGCCCGACGAGACGCTGGTGCAGGCGCAGTTGAACAACCTGCGGCGGCTGCAGGAACTGCGTTCCCCGCTCGGACTGCGCGCGGCGACGGACTCCATGGTGGACGGCGGCCACTCGCTGTTCCTGGAGATCCCCTCGGTGACGGGACGGCGCCGGGTACGGCTGGAGCTGGGCGCGCAGCGCGACCCGAACCGCCCGGTGGAGCACCGCACGGTGCTGCCCGACATCCAGGTCATGGGCCTGGCCCAGGCGGCCGGCGGCGGCACCGCCCGGCTCGGCAACACCTACGGCCTGGGCGCCGGGTTCGGCGGCGGCCTCACCGTGCCCACACCGCACGGCGGCGCCTGGACCCTGAACGCCACCGGCGACTACCAGTACGTCGGCCAGGCCACGCTCGGCAACACCACCGGCACCACGCTCGGCCACGACCAGTTCTTCATCGGCACCGGGCAGGACACCCACGAGTTCGGGGTTCCGGCCCGCCTCACACTCGACCTGTACGAGGGCTCGGGCCAGGAACCCGTGGCCCGGTTCGGCGAGGTGGCACCGCCCGCCCAACACGGCGAGCCCGACCCGGAGTTGGGCCTGGACGCCCCGCAGGAGAGGGGGGTCGCGGGCACGATCCGGCTGGCCGTACCGCACGAGCGGACGAGGGCCGACGCGGAGCCTGCGCCGGTCGGTGAGCCGTTCACCGTACGGCAGGTCACGCAGGAGGACCGGGACCGCCTGGCCATGACGGACCCGGCCACCGGCGATCCGCACCCGGACGTGGTCCGCGTCCCGGACGACGCGCTGATCGACGTGGTGCGGGGTTCGGGGGCGCTTCAGGACGCCTTCCGCCGGATCGTCACGGGCGCCGGTGTCGACACCGACACCGGCACTGACACCCACGCCAGCACTGACACCAACGCCGATGCCGAACCGGCCGCCCCTCCCGGCCGCGTCTCCAGGCTGGTGGACAACGTCACCGGGTTCCTGAGCAGTTCGCTGGTCGGGAGTCCGTTCGGCGACACCACCACGGTGAGCGCCGAGTCCCGTGTCACCGCGCTCTCGCCCGGTTCGCTGGTCGGCCGGGGACACCAGATCTTCAGCGGCACCTACGTGGTGGAGGGGCTGACGCTGCCCGGGCTCGGTGCCGACGGTCAGCTCGCGATCGAGATCGAGGCCGTCGCCCACACGCCCCGGCTGACGCAGAGCGTGAACCAGTACCTGGAGACCGGCATCTCCGCCGCCGACTCGGCGCAGCAGCTCAAGGGCCTCGGGAAAACACACCAGTTCGGGGTGGGCGGCTCGGCGACCCAGAACAACCCGCCGACTCCTCCCGCGAGTTCGCAGCCGGCCGGCTCCCCGGCACCCACGCCGTCCACGCCGTCCCGCTTCAACCCGTCCGGGCGCTACCAGTACGACCGCAAGAGCGACAAGTCCGACACCCTCATCAGCGGCACCGGCACCAACCGGACGCCCACCCAGTCGGGCCTCCAGCACCGGGTCACGGCCGATGTCACCTACCTGATCACCGTACGGTCCGGACACCGCAACGTGGTCGCCAACTCCCTCGGTTTCGGGCCCGGGGAGACCGTCACGCTCGCCGTGGACGTGCCGCGCGGGCTCCAGTTCCTGATGACGGAGAGTCAACTCCGGCGCGACGAACGGTGGATGGGAGCTCTGCCCGAGCGCCCGGCCGCCCCGTCGACGACCGGTCTGACGAGCCCGCCCCTGCCCGACCGGTACGTCCGCGACGGCACCCTCGGCCTGGCCGCGGTCAACTCGGTCACCGAATTCTCCGACCCCGGCACGGGCCCGACACCGACCCCGGCGATCGAGCAGCGCAACCGACTCCACAACGACGTACGGCAGTTGGTGGACCGCTACGCCCCCGGCGTGACCACCCCCGGCCACGCCTCCTACCTGCCCGGTGTCGCCGCGCTGATCGCCGACAACACCGGCGTCGCCGGGAAGCGGGCACTGATCGGGCGCGGCGGCGGACAGACCAGGTTCAGCTTCCGGCACCACCGGTTCGGCGGCGCGGCCCTGGTCGAGGTGACGTTCTCGGCCCGCCCCACGAGCACCGCCGCGGACCGGGGCGCCGTGCGGGGCACCGCCGTGCCGGGCGACAAGTCCGGTATAGAGCAATGGGGTTCACACACGGCGGAGGGCCACTCGCTCTCCTCCTCGGTGGGCCGGACACACCGTTTCGCCGGCAACCCGACGGCCCGGTTCAGCCGCCCCGACGCCGACGACCGTACGGACCGGCTCGGTCCCTCCGCCACTGTGGTCTCCTCGTCCAGCAAGGTCGACAAGAGCGGCCGCACCGCCGAGGACCGGTACTGGCTGCGCACCGACAGCGCCGCCGACTTCGACGGCCTGGACTACGAGTTGGTCGCCACCGTCCGCACCACCCTGGTCACCGACTGGCCGCCCAACGTGGTGGGCGCGCTGGTGCAGCGCGGGGTCATCGCCTGGGACGACGCCGACGCGCCGACCCGCTCCTGGCTCAGCCGCACCCTCTCCGGTGAAATCGGCGGCCAGGTCCGGGTACCGGCCCAGGTGAGCCTGCGCTTCACCGGCAGCGAGACGAACGGCACCCGACCCCCGCTGCCCGCGCCCGCGCCGCCCTCGGTGTCCCGGGTCGACCCCCGCCAACTGCCCGCCGCACAGCCCGCGTTGCTGGACGCGGACCTGTTCCACCCGACCGGCTCCGTCCCGGTCTACGGCTTCGACGCGTGGAGCGAGCTGTACACCGCCCTCGACCAGGTGGCCCCGGACACCGGGAGCGGCTGGCGCTCCGTACCCGCCTCGACCTCCGACGAGAACGCGTCGGTACGGCTCGGCGAACTCATCCAGGCCGGCACGATCTCACTGGACACGCCCCGTCAGGTCGGCGGCATGCTGGAGTCGATGCCGGGCGCTTACCCGTTGCAGAACGCCCCGGACCAACGGCCCACCCTCACCGTCTCGTTGTACCGGCCGAGGGTGGTCACCGACGGCGGCGACGTGACCCTCGACCGGCTGCGGATCAACACCCAGAGCAGCAGCACGGTCTCCGGCGCCGACACCACCACCGGGCTGTCGCTGCCGTTCGTCATGAGCGCCGACGACCCCGACCGCAACCTCCTCGGCGCGACCCCGCCGGTGCTCCAACGGCCCGTGGACGCGAGCAACTTCGGCAGCGGAGTCTCCGGCGGCCGCCGCGACTGGCTCAAGACCGGCAGCACCAGCCTGCCCGCCGACGGCCGCGGCACCCGCAGCTACGAGGTGCGGGCCGACGTCCACATCGAGGTCACCGGCCCCGAGGGCGTCCGCCATGTCACCGGTACGGCCACGATCCGCGTCGAGGAGCGCGACGCCCTCGGCCACGGCATCACCGAGCCGAATCCGGTGCCCCAGGTCTACGACCTCCCGGCCCTGCTCACCGAGGGCACCAACACCGCACCGCAGGACTGGGCGACGACCCCGTTGCGGAACGTACGGAACAACCTGAACGCAGGCGTCGACCTCACCGACGACGGCTTCCAGTTCTGGGTGGCCACCGGCCCCGACCCGGACGGCTCCCGCCTGACCCTGGCCCTCTACGCCGCGTCCCGGGCCGCCCGGGACAACGGGCGCCCGGTGGAACTCGTCACCCGGGGCCCGGAGGGCCCGCGCATCTGGACCTTCGACCCGGACGGCACACTGACCGGGCCGCAGGCGTCGGACTCCACCACCGGTGTCGTGTCCCTGGACCAGGCCTGGGCGCACTTCGAGCGCGAGGCCGCCGCGTTCGACCAGGCCGAGGCCGACCACACCGCGGCGCTCGACGACGAGTACGAGCAGCGGGGGCTGCGGCCCGACGCGCAGGACGCCCTGAACGACGCGGTCACCGCGCTGACGGACGCGGCGGACGAGGCCCACCGGACCGACACGGCCGCGACCACCGCCGAGCAGAACGCGGACCAGGCCGAACAGGAGCTCCGCGACCTCGTCGACCGCGAGAAGACCCTGACCGGCGGGATCTCCGACGCCCGCCGCACGATCGGCCCGCTCACCGACGCGGTCTCCGAGGGCGAGCGCCAGGAGATACGCCTCAGCGCCCAGGCCAAGACCGCTCGCCGCCAACTGGCCGACCTCACGGCCCGCGCCGCCGAGACCTCGAACACGAGGGCTTCCGGCTCCGGCTCCGGCGACACGGAGAACGTTCCGGTGCCGGGCCCGATCACGTCGGACACCGTCGCGCCGGACACGGTCGTGGAACCCGAGCCGGAGACGGTCGTAGAATCCGCGCCGGACACGCTCGTAGAACCCGCGCCGGAAACGGCCGTAGGACCGTCGGCCGGGGACGACACCACCGCCCCCGCCCCCGCCGTAGACCCCCGTCTCGCCCAGCAGATCGACGAAGTCACCGCCCAGGTCGGCAAGTTGGACGCCGATCTCACCGAGGTGCGGGCCGGGCTTGAGCTGGACCGTGTCGCGCTGCGGGACGCCCAGGCCGGCCTGGACCGCGATGTGGCGGCTCTGGACGAGACACGGGCACAGCTCCCGGGTGTGCGGGCCAAGGCAGGCACCCGGCGTGCGGACGCAGGCACGGCTCGTGGGCTCGCGGCGGACGCGGCCCTGGTCCACGAGGACGCACGCGAGAACCATGAGCGGGCCGCGCAGACGCTCGACGAGATCGACACCCGGATCGGCAACGCCCTCGGCATGCGCGACGACGCCGCGGCCCGCCGGGCGGCGGCGGAGACCGCGCTGCCCGGCACGAGCGGCCCGGTGCTGGCCTCCGGTCCCTCGGCGCTGCCCACATCACACACGACGCTGGCCGCGGTCAGCCCGCGCTGGCCGGGCTCGGGCCGCCCCCGCACGGCGGGTCCCTCCACCGACAACACCCCGCTCCCCGGCGACGACAACATCTCCGAGAGCGACAACTCGACCACCGGGAGCGAGGATTCGGGGGACGAGGATTCAGCGGGAGACGACAGTTCGGACGCGGATACCGAACTGACCACTCCCGATCCAACGTCTCCCGTTCCGCCGAAGGACCCCCCGGCGAACGGCGACAACGACACCACCGGCGGGGACCAGGGAAGCACGTCCGGCGACCCCGGTACGACCTCCGCCCAGGACAGCGCGTTCGACGCCCTGGTCGGCAACACCGACACCACCGCCACGTACACCGACCTGCACAGTGCGCCGACGGACACGGCAGACACGGCGGACAAGGACACCGACGCACCCAAGACCGAAGACAAGACCGAGGACAAGGGCAAGGGCAAGGCGCCTGCCCAGGACGACACCGACGGCACATCATCCACCCCCGTCCCCACCGCCCCCCAGCC
>NZ_JBXVPZ010000472.1:0-7255 GCF_057961495.1 Streptomyces sp. P5F9
CCCGACAACGTAACGGCCTTCACGAAACTCCCCCCGCCATCCGCACTCCGCCAAATCGCCATCCCCTCCCGCACGTTGGGAACGGACGGTGCCGAGAACAGCAACGGAGCCCCCTCCCCCGGCAGTTGAAGAACACTCCCCTCCACCACAGGCACGTCGTCCAACGTGTGCTGCACCGCGTAGGGCCGGTCGAGACTCACACCCCCGTCACTGGAGTAGGTGTCGAGCCGGTTCCCCACACTCGTCCCCAGCTGATCCCGGGAGCTGAAGTACAGCCGCCCGTCGGGGAGTTCGGCCGCGGTCGACTCATTCGCGTTGTCGACCCCGTCGTACGTCGAGTCGACGAACCCCAGCCGCCACGTCTCGCCGCCGTCGTCGCTGTACAGGTCGTGCCCGCCGTAGTACTTCGCCTCCTGCCCGGTGTCACTCGACCCGGCGCTCGGCGCGGCGGAATGATTGGCAGGAACCACCAACCGCCCCGCATGCGCACCCCGCGTCAGCGCGACCGCGTGCCCGGGCCCCGTCGCATACCAGCGCCAACTCGGCAGTTTCACCTCCCCCGTGATGTCGCGCGGAGCGGAGAAGTGCCGCCCGTCGTCCCAGCTGCGCTGCACGAACACGCGCCGGCTCTGTTCCGGTGTGACCTCGCCCCGCATGATCTGGCCCTCGGTCACGGCCCCGCTGTTGTAGGAGGTGACCAGCACGATCGCGCCGGTGCGGGGGTCGACGACGGGAGCCGGGTTGCCCCGGGTGTCCCCGTCCCCGGCGGCGACGACCGACAGCGGACCCCAGGTGCAGCCGCCGTCCGTGGAACGCCGTAGGACGACGTCGATGTGCCCGGTGTCGCCCGCGCTATTGGGCCGCCCCTCGGCGAAGGCCAGGACGGTGCCCCGGTCGGAGACGACGGTCGCCGGGATGCGGTAGGTGTCGTAGCCGCCGTCTCCGGAGACGTACGGCACGGAGGACGTGCAGCCGGAGTGCGCTGACGCGTGCCCGGCGACGGTGAGCGGTGCGATCAGTACGGCGGTGGTGAGAAGCGTGCGGCTCAGGATGGTCATCGCTCTCCCTCACGGGCTTTCGGAGACCTGTCCGTCACATGCTCTCCGGAGTCACCACCCGTGACGCGCGTACCACTGTCCTCCTAGGCCGTGCGGGTGTGTTCTACGACGGCGTCCGCGCCGCCGCCAGCAGCCGGGTCACGTCGTCCGAGCAGATGGTGAGGGCGGCGCCCACTGTGGCGAGGGCGTCGCGTTCCCCGGGGGTGTAGGGGCCGTCGGCGAGGGCGATGCGGGCGCCCTGGAGCAGGATCGACTCGCGTCCTGCGGGGGCGAGATGGGGGGCGAGCGGGTCGAGGGCCTCGTGCAGTTCTATGGCAAGGCCCGCGCCGCTGGATTCGCCGTAGACGCGGCCGGTGTCGGCGGCCAGGGCCTCGACGAGGGCGCCGAGCTGTTCCTCCGTGCACTCCTGGAAGCCGGCGGCGCGCACGGTGCCCGCGGCGGCCTCCAGGGACGTACGGGCGCAGCTGCCACCCGCCGCGAGGACCGCGAGGGCGACCGTGTGGACGGCGTCGCGGAGCATCGCGGAGAAGCGGCTCGTGGTGGGGTGGTCGAGGACGTCGGTGCCGTAGTGGCCCTGGCAGGCCGCGCACTCGACGACAGGACCGGTGTCGCCGCGCGGCAGCACCGGCATGCCGAGCAGGGTGAAGCGGCGGCGCCCGGTGAGCCGCTGGTAGTTGCGGTCGCCCCCGCATCCGGGGCAGAAGAACTCGCCGTCCCCGACGCTGGTCCACGCGGTACGGATGCCCAGCACGCGCGCCGCACGGCCCTCATGGACAGCTCGGCCGTCTCGTCCCCGTTCAGGCAGCACGTCGCACCTCCGTAACGCCGCGGCAACATCGCCGCGCTGGCGTGATGTTAGCCACATTGTCGAGCCGGAGTCAGTACCCCGGACGAGACCTCTCCGTGACCTGCACACAGAATGGCCGGGAAACGACGGGACCCCGCCCACCGGAGACCGGCGTACGGGGCCCTTCGACGACGGGTAAACCGCCGGTCAGGCTGGTTCAGCGGGTAGCGCGGTTGACGGCCGAGACGACGGCCTTCAGGGACGCACGTGTCGTATTCGCGTCAATGCCGATTCCCCACAGGATCTTGTCGTCGATCGCGCATTCGATGTACGACGCGGCCTGCGCGGAGGCTCCCTCGCTCATCGTGTGCTCCTGGTAGTCCAGGAGCCGTACGTCGATGCCGACGGACCCCAGGGCGTCGAAGAACGCGGAGATCGGGCCGTTGCCGGAACCGGTCAGGACGGTGTCGACGCCGTCGACCGTGGCCTCCACCTTGAGCGTGTCCACGCCGTCGGTGTCGGTGGTCGACTGGCCGTTCTTCACCTGGATACGGCCCCAGGCATTGTCCGGGTTCGGCAGGTACTCGTCCTCGAAGGTCGCCCAGATCTGCTTCGGGGTGACCTCGCCGCCCTCGGCGTCCGTCTTGGCCTGAATGAGCTTGGAGAACTCGATCTGCATCCGGCGCGGCAGGTCCAGCTTGTGGTCGTTCTTCAGGACGTACGCGATACCGCCCTTGCCGGACTGCGAGTTGACCCGGATGACGGCCTCGTAGGACCGGCCCACGTCCTTCGGGTCGATCGGCAGGTACGGGACCGCCCACTCGATGTCGTCGACGGTGACGCCCTTGGCGGCGGCGTCGGCCTCCATCGCGTCGAAGCCCTTCTTGATGGCGTCCTGGTGGGAGCCGGAGAAGGACGTGTAGACCAGGTCGCCCACGTACGGGTGGCGCGGGTGGACCTCCATCTGGTTGCAGTACTCCCACGTACGACGGATCTCGTCGATGTCGGAGAAGTCGATCTGCGGGTCGACGCCCTGCGAGAAGAGGTTCATGCCCAGGGTGACCAGGTCGACGTTGCCGGTGCGCTCGCCCTGTCCGAACAGGCAGCCCTCGACGCGGTCGGCGCCGGCCATCAGCGCCAGCTCGGCGGCGGCGACGGCCGTGCCGCGGTCGTTGTGCGGGTGGATCGACAGCACCACGTGCTCGCGGCGGGACAGGTGGCGGCCCATCCACTCGAAGCGGTCGGCGTGCGTCGACGGGGTCGAACGCTCAACGGTGGCAGGCAGGTTGAGGATGATCTCGCGGCCCGGGCCGGGCTGCCAGACGTCCATGACCGCCTCGCAGACCTCCAGCGCGAAGTCCAGCTCGGTGTCCGTGAAGATCTCCGGCGAGTACTGGTACCCGAACTCGGTCTCCGGGCCCAGCAGCTTCTCGGCGTACTCCATCACCAGGCGGGTGCCGTCGACGGCGATCTGCTTGATGTCGTCCTTGGAGCCGCGGAAGACCACGCGGCGGAAGACGGGCGCGGTCGCGTTGTAGAGGTGCAGCGTCGCACGCTTGGCGCCCTTCAGGGACTCCACGGTCCGCTCGATCAGGTCCTCGCGGGCCTGCGTCAGCACGGAGATCGTGACGTCGTCCGGGATCGCGCCCTCTTCCTCGACGATCGAGCGCACGAAGTCGAAGTCGGTCTGGCCGGAGGCCGGGAAGCCGACCTCGATCTCCTTGTAGCCCATCTTGACCAGCAGGTCGAACATCGCGCGCTTGCGCGCCGGTGACATGGGGTCGATCAGCGCCTGGTTGCCGTCGCGCAGGTCCGTGGAGAGCCAGCGGGGGGCTACGGTGATCCGCTGCGAAGGCCAGGTGCGGTCGGGGATGTCGACCTGCTCGTACTGGCCGTACTTGTGGATCGGCATAGAACTGGGCTGCTGGCGATTGGCGCGGCTGGTTGCCATGATGCGGGGGCTCCTCGTGGTGTCCTGAAGGACGGCCGACGGCGCAACGCCAGACTCCGCGGGGAGGGGGTCGGCCTCGACTACAGGCCCTCGCCGCGGCAGCTAAGGAGAAGCAGCCCGATACGCATGATGTCCAGCAGACTAGCCGAGTCGTGCGCGGTGCGGGGGCCCGTATCACTATGCGGGACATCCGCGGCTGTATACCACTCTCTGCTACGGGCACGTGACGATTGTCCCCGTATTTCACCAATCACGGTTGCCGGTAGTGACAGCGGCATAACTCAGTGCCAGGGTGCGGGGCATGACGACTCACGGGGGCTTCGAGCCCGTCTTCTGCACGATCGTCCCGCCGCATGTCCTCGACAGGCTCGCCCAGCACGAGGACCCCGCGCTCGCCGGTCCCGCCCGCGAGACCCTGGAGCGCGACGCCTACGAGCGCACCCACCGCCGGCTGACCACGGTCATCGGCGCCCCGACCCTCGCCGCGCCGGCCGTGTCCGACAAGCCGCAGCGGACGATCTACGACGCGAAGCACAAGCAGGACCTGCCGGGGAAGAAGGTGCGCGCCGAGGGCTCCGACCCGGGCAAGGACGCCACCGTCAACCGCGCCTTCGCCGGGCTCGGCGCCACCTTCGAGCTGTACCTCAACGCCTTCAATCGCCACTCCATCGACGGCCAGGGCCTGCCGCTCAACGCGTCCGTCCACTACGACGTGAAGTACGACAACGCGTTCTGGAACGGCGAGCAGATGGTGTTCGGCGACGGCGACGGCGAGCTGTTCCTCGACTTCACCATCCCGGTCGACGTCATCGGCCACGAACTGACCCACGGCGTCACGCAGTACACCGCGAACCTGACCTACTTCGGCCAGTCCGGCGCCCTGAACGAGTCCATCTCCGACGTCTTCGGCTCGCTCATCAAGCAGTACACGCTCGGCCAGACCGCCGCCGACGCCGACTGGCTGATCGGCGCGGGCCTCCTCGCCCCGCGCGTCTCGGGCGTCGCCCTGCGCTCCATGAAGGCCCCGGGCACGGCCTACGACGACGACGCCCTCGGCAAGGACCCACAGCCCGCGACGATGGACGACTTCGTCAACACGGGCAGCGACAACGGCGGCGTGCACATCAACTCCGGCATCCCCAACCACGCCTTCTACCTCGTCGCCGACGCGATCGGCGGGCACGCCTGGGAGAAGGCGGGACAGATCTGGTACGACGTCCTGACCGGCGGCGAGCTGAAGAAGGACGCCTTGTTCACGGACTTCGCGAAGCTCACGGTGGCCGCCGCGAAGACGCGGTTCGGGGACGGCGGCGAGGAGTTGCGGGCCGTGACGAAGGCGTGGGAACAGGTCGGGGTGCCGACCTCGTAGTCGCGACGGGTCCGGCGGTCGCGCCGGACCCGTATCCGTACTAGACAGGGCCCATGCGTATTCAGGTACGGCGCACAGGCGGGTTCGGCGGTATCCAGCGCAGCGGCGAGGTCGACACCTCGACGCGGCCCGACGCCCATGAGTGGCACGCGCTGGCCGAACGGGCGGTCGCCGCCGGCCAGAGCGCTCCCACGACGGGGGTCCCGGACGGTTTCCACTACGAGATCACGGTGGACGGGAAGACGGTGCACACGGCCGACCCCCGGCTCACCGACGATCAACGCGAGCTGATCTCAAAGGTGTTGAAGGAAGGCGCGTGAGCTGATGTCCTCGGGCGGGCGTAACTGCTTGTTCACGCCCGCCCGTTGACACCCGTTACCGCCGGTACCGATGATCCGGCGCATGGCGATTGATGCAGGCAACCCGATACCTCGGTTCCCGGCCGGCTTCCTCTGGGGCGTCTCGACCTCGGCCCACCAGATCGAGGGCGCGGCGGACGAGCGCGAACCGTCCGTCTGGGACACGTTCGAGGCCGAGCCGGGCCGGATCAAGGACGGCTCGACGGCGGCGGTGGCCTGCGACCACTACCACCGCCACCGCGAGGACGTGGCCCTCCTGGCCGACCTGGGCGTGGACGCGTACCGCTTCTCGATCTCCTGGCCACGGGTGAACTCCCCCGGCGGCCTCGATTTCTACGACCGCCTCGTCGACGACCTGTGCGCGGCGGGCGTCCGCCCGGTCCCGACCCTCTTCCACTGGGATCTCCCGGTCACCCAGGACTGGTTGCGGAGGGACACGGCGTCACACTTCGCCGAGTACGTGTCGGTGGTCGCCGACCGCCTGGGCGACCGGGTGAAGAAGTGGATCACCCTCAACGAGCCTGCGGAACATACCCTGTTGGGCCACGCGCTGGGCGCCCACGCCCCCGGCAAGGCGCTCCTGTTCGACGCGCTCCCGGTCGCCCACCACCAACTCCTGGCCCACGGCCTGGCGGTACGGGCGCTGCGCGCGGCCGGTGCCACCGACATCGGGATCGCCAACTCCCACGGCCCGACCTGGCCGGCCTCGCAGGAACCGGAGGACATCGAGGCGGCCAACTTCTACGACCTGCTCCTGAACCGCCTGTTCGCCGACCCCCTCCTGCTCGGCGAATACCCGTCCGGCCTGGGCGAGTTGATGCCGGGCGACGTCGAGTCCGACCTGAAGGTGATCGCCGAACCGATCGACTGGTACGGGATCAACTACTACGCGCCGAGCAGGGTCGGAGCACCCCAGGGCGCGGAGATCGAGTTCGGCGGCCTCACGCTCCCCGCCGAACTCCCCTTCTCGGTACGGGAGATCGAGAACGTCCCGGTGACGGACTTCGGCTGGCCGGTGGTCCCCGAGGGCCTCACGGAACTCCTCACCACCTTCCGCGACCGCTACGGCGACCGCCTCCCGCCCGTCGTCATCACCGAGAACGGCTGCTCCTACGAGGGCATCGACGACCAGGACCGGATCACGTACCTCGACGGCCATGTCCGGGCGCTGCACGGGGCGTTGGAGGCGGGTGTGGACGTCCGCGGGTACTTCGTGTGGTCGCTGCTGGACAACTTCGAGTGGGCGGAGGGCTACGAGCGCCGCTTCGGCCTCGTCCACGTGGACTACGAGACACAGGCGCGCACTCCGAAGGCGTCGTACAGCTGGTTCCAGGGCATGCTGCGGGCGCAGAGATGACGACGACGGGGAGTTCGGTGGACGACGGCAATCCGGCTCCCTCCACGGCCACTTCGGCTCTCGCCCTGGCCGAACCCGTCGAACGCGTGGGCCGGGGCTGGACGTCCGCGCTGTCGCTCGCCAACGGGGCGATCTGGGTGGGCTGGTACGGCCCGCTTCAGATCCTGCTGGCGTCGCAGGCCAAGGACTTCGCGCCGGGCACCGGCATGTCCAAGGAGACGATGCTGGCGTGGGTGACGGGCGCGGGCGCGCTGGTGTCCCTGGTCGCCAATCCGCTCTTCGGCGCGCTGTCCGACCGCACGACGGCGCGGTGGGGGCGCCGTACGCCGTGGATCGTGGGCGGGGCCGCGGGCGGGGCGCTGTCGTTGCTGCTG
>NZ_JBXVPZ010000473.1:0-7234 GCF_057961495.1 Streptomyces sp. P5F9
GACGTCCCCCGCGACACCCCCGGCAACGCTGCCCGCGACCCCCTCGGCAGCGCCTCAGGCGCAGTCCGCCCCCGCCCGTGTCAGCAGTGCCTGGACCTCCGCCGCCTCCGGGGACTCCAGCCGCTCGTAGATCTCCAGGGCCTCGGTCCAGCAGACCTGGGCGCGGCCGGACTGGCCGATGCCGTTGAGGGCCTTGCCGAGGACGGTGAGGACGTTCCCGCGCCGCCACTCGCCGCCGATCTCCCGGAGCGGGGTCAGCGCCATCTCGGCGTTGGCCGCCGCCTGGGCCGGACGCTGGGCCAGGAGGTCCACCTCGGCGAGGCGGAAGAGGGTCATTCCCTCCCACAGGCGCTGCCGGCTCGTGCGGAAGACGGTCAGCGCCTGGTTGAGATGCGCGACCGCGCCGGCCGGCTGGCTGTTCTTGCCCAGGGCCAGCCCGAGGGCGTAGTGGCCGTTGGCCGCCTTGAGGGTGTGCCCGAGTTCCTCGTACATCTCGGTGCCCTGGCGGGCGAGGTCGACCGCGCTGTCGGCGCGTTCCGTCTGTAGATGCAGGCGGGAGAGGTTGCACAGCGCCGACGCGGCGCCGGAGAGGTCGCCGCTGGCGCGCCAGGTCGCGATGGCCCGCTCCAGGAACTCCTCGGCCTCGTCGTAGCGGCCCTGGTAGAAGGAGTAGATGCCGATGAGGTTCGCCGCCCAGCAGCACGGCATCGCGTCGGCGGAGGCCTCCGACAGGGCGAGTGCCTGCCGTGCCTCCTGGTAGGCCTGCTCGAACTGCCCGGAGAAATGGCGGGCGTTGGCGAGCACCAGGATCGCCCGGCCCTCCGCCCGGCTGTCGGCGGCCTCGCGCGCCGCGTCGCGAAGGAGGGCGCCGGCCGCCTCGTACTCCTTGAAGTTCGCCCCGGACTCCGCGAGGTCGACCGCGGCCCACAGCAGGTCGACGGCCCGCCGCAGCGTCGCACCGCCCGCCGACTGCCGTACGCAGGCCAGCAGCGGCATCGCCTCGCCGTAGAGCCAGTCCTGGGCGGCGCGGCGATCGGGGAAGACCAGTCCGTTGACGCCGGTCTCCTCCAAGTGGTCGACCAGCCGGTCCCCGGGGCGTTCGATCGCGTAGACCCCCGCCGCCGTCGCCAGATAGAAGTCCAGCAACCGCGAAAGCGCCGCCCCCCGCTCCGTCGGCGACGACTCGTCCCGCTCCGCGCAAGCACGCGCGTAGAGCCGCACCAGATCGTGGTACCGGTAGCGCCCGGGAGCCGCCGATTCGACAAGTGACGTGTCTACGAGGGATTCCAGCACGTCTTCCGTGTCCTCGACCGGGAGGTCCAGCACCGCCGCGGCCGCCGCGAGGGAGATGTCCGGGCCGTCCGCGAGGCCCAGCAGGCGGAAGGCTCGTGCCTGGGCCGGCTCCAACTGGCCGTAGCCCAGCTCGAACGTGGCCTTCACGGCGAGGTCGCCGGCCTGGAGTTCGTCCAGCCTCCGGCGCTCGTCGGCGAGTTTGGCGGCGAGGACGGAGACCGTCCACGTGCGGCGGGCCGCGAGGCGGGACGCGGCGATGCGGATCGCCAGCGGGAGGAAGCCGCAGGCGGCGACCACGTCGAGGGCGGATTCCCGTTCGGCGGCGACCCGTTCGGCGCCGACGATCTTCGTGAAGAGCTGCAGCGCCTCCTCGGGGGACATCACATCCAGGTCGATGAGATGCGCCCCGGCGAGGTCCACCATCCGTACGCGGGACGTCACCAGCGCCGCGCAGCCCTCCATGCCGGGGAGGAGGGGGCGTACCTGGGCCGCGTCCCGCGCGTTGTCCAGCAGCACCAGCACCCGGCGGCCGTCCAGCACCGACCGGTACAGCGCGGAGCGTTCCTCCAGGGAGTCCGGTATCGCGGAGTCCGGGGTGCCCAACGCCCGTAGGAACGCGCCCAGTACGGTCTCCGGTTCGGCGGACCGGGAGCCCGCGCCCTGGAGGTCGACGTACAACTGGCCGTCGGGGAAGGCGGATCGGGCCTGGTGGGCCACGTGGACCGCGAGGGTCGTCTTGCCGACGCCGCCGATTCCCGCCAGCGCCGACACCGCCATCACGCGGCCCTCCGCCGAGGCCAGGACATCGCTCAGTTCGGACACGAAGGACACGCGGCCGGTGAAGTCCGGGACTGTTGCCGGAAGTTGGTGGGGGCGGACCGGGGCTGCCACGGTCTCCGCCGCCGGTGCGGAGGGTTCCGCGAGGCCCGGGTCGGCCTGGAGGATGCGCTGCTGGAGTTCGCGCAGGCCGGGGCGCGGGTCCACGCCCAGCTCGTCGGCGAGCAGGCGCCGGGTGTCCGCGTACACGGCCAGGGCCTCCGCCTGGCGGCCGGAGCGGTACAGGGCGAGCATCAGCAGCTCGCGGAGGCGTTCGCGGAGCGGGTGGGCCGCGGTGAGGGCGGTCAACTCGCTGACGGCCTCCGCGTGGCAGCCCTGCTCCAGGTCCATGTCCAGCCGGGATTCGAGGAGTTGGAGCCGCCACTCCTCCAGGCGGACGCGCTGCGCCTCCGCGTACGGGCCCGGGAGCCCGGCCAGCGGCTCGCCGTCCCACAGCGCCAGCGCCCGGCCCAGCAGGTCCCGCGCCTGGCACAGGTCACCCGCCGACTTCGCCTTCTCCGCCCCGGTCGCGAGGTCCTGGACCTCGGCCACGTCCAACGCGCCCTCGGGCAGCCCCCGTACGGCATACCCGCCCGACTCGCTGACCAGGACCCCGGCGTCCAGCGCCTTGCGCAGCCGGGACGCGTACGTGCGCACCGCGGCCAGCGCCTGCGACGGAGGGTCGTCACCCCACAGGGCGTCGATCAGCTCACCGGCGGTCGCCGTCCGGCCCTCGCGCAGCAACAGCGCGGCCAGCAGGGCGCGTTGCTGCGGCGAGCCCGTGTTCAGCGAAACAGGGCCCCGCCAGGCACGTACCGGACCGAGCACGCTGAAGCGCAGCGCGGTCGACTCCTCCGAGCCGGACCCGGGGCGCCGCTGCTCCGGTACTCGCGGTCCACCGTCCATCGCCGTTCCCCCTAGGCAAGCCTGTTCACTACGACAGTTTGCCTTGTCCGCGGCGGATGCGTCAGCTCTCGGAGACACCGCTCACAGGTGGCCGCGCGGGATATCACAAGCCCCTCACACCGCCTCCGCACAGATCCGCACACAACCGAGCACCCCGAACCCGGATCCAGCTAGCTGACGGGTCGTCAGATCGGCGCTACCGTGAGCGCCATGGACACCCAGAACCCCCAGCAGACCGACCAGGCGACCCTCCCTCTGATCATCTCCGTCGACGACCACACCGTGGAGCCCGCCGACGTCTGGCAGCACCGGCTGCCCAAGAAGTACCTGGACACCGGCCCTCGCATAGTCCGCGCGCCACTGAAGGAAATGACGTTCCTCGGCGGCCGGTTCAAGCCCGTCATGGGCGAGCCCGGCGACGACGGCCCCATCGGCGACTGGTGGGTCTACGAGGATCTGCACCGCCCCCTCACCCGCCTCGACACCGCCGTCGGCTACAGCAGGGACGAGATCAAGCTCGAAGTCATCACTTACGAGCAGATGCGTCCCGGGTCGTACGACGTCCCGTCCCGGCTCGCCGACATGGACGTCAACCACGTCCAGTCCGCCCTGTGTTTCCCCACCTTCCCCCGCTTCTGCGGCCAGACGTTCACCGAGGCCGCCGACCGCGAACTCGGCCTGCTCTGCGTCCGCGCCTACAACGACTGGATGGTGGAGGAGTGGTGCGGCCCGGAAGCGAACGGCCGCCTCATACCACTGCCTCTCATCCCGTTGTGGGACCCGGAGTTGGCCGCCGCGGAGGTCCGCCGCAACGCGGCCCGCGGCGCCCGCGCCGTCGCCTTCTCCGAGATACCCCCGCACCTCGGCCTGCCCTCCATCCACACCGACGACTGGGACCCGTTCCTCGCCGCCTGCGCCGAGACCGGCACGGTCATCGCCATGCACATCGGCTCCAGCAGCCGTATGCCGTCGACCTCGGCCGACGCGCCGCCCGCCGTCGGGTCGACGATCACCTTCGCCAACTGCTGCTATTCCATGGTGGATTGGCTGATGAGCGGCAAGTTCGAACGCTTCCCGGACCTCAAAGTCATGTACGCCGAGGGCCAGATCGGCTGGATCCCCTACATCCTGGAACGCGCCGACGTCGTCTGGGAGGAGAACCGCGCCTGGGGCGGCGTCGCCGACAAGGTCCACCGCCCGCCGTCCGAACTCTTCACCGAGCACGTCTACGGCTGCTTCTTCGACGACGCGTTCGGGCTGAAGAACCTCGACTCGATCGGCGTCGGGAACGTCCTCTACGAGACCGACTACCCCCACTCCGACTCCACTTGGCCCAAGTCCCGCGAGGTCGGCGAGGCACAGATGGGCCACCTGGCACCGGACGTGGTCGAACGGATCGTACGAGGCAACGCGATCGAGCTGCTGGGCCTGACGCCGGACGGCCTGTGGGAGGGCCCCAAGTGAGCAGTCCCGCCTACGGCATTCAGCTGCCCGTCCAGTCCCAGAGCACCATCTACGCCGAGCCCTGGGAGGCCGACGCCGGTCCCGCCGACCTCGTCGAGATCGCCCGGACCGCCGACCGGGCGGGCTTCGACTACATCGCGGGCTGCGACCACGTCGGCGTCCCGCGCCGCCTCGCCGCCGCCATGAGCACGATCTGGTACGACCCCGTCGCCACCCTCTCCTACCTCGCGGGCGTCACCGAACGCGTCCGACTCCTCAGCCACGTCGCGGTCGTAGGCCTACGCCACCCGCTGCTCACCGCCAAGCAGTACGCCACCCTCGACCACCTGAGCGGGGGCCGGCTGATCCTCGGGGTCGGTGCCGGGCACGTACAGGAGGAGTTCGAGGCGCTGGGGGTCGACTTCGAGCGGCGCGGGCCGGTCCTCGACGAGTCGATCGACGCGTTGCGTGCCGCGCTCGGGCCGGACGAATTCCCCGAGCACCACGGCAAGTTGTACGACTTCGAGGGACTCGGGCAGCGGCCCCGGCCCGCGCAGGAACATGTCCCCCTCTGGGGCGGCGGATCGTCCCCCGCCGCCGTACGCCGGGCCGCACTCAAGGCGGACGGGTGGCTGCCGCAGGGCGACCCGCGGGACCGGCTGCCCGCGCAGATCGAGCGGATACGGCGGCTGCGCGAAGAGGCCGCCGTAGAAGGGCCGTTCGTGTTCGGGGCGATCACCGAGCCGCTGTACGTCGGCGATCCGGGGTGGGAGGTCGGGCGGCGCACGCTCACCGGGGCGCCCGAGGTCCTCGCCGAGTCCCTTCGCGCCTACGGGGCGATGGGCGTGGACCAGATCCAGGTGCGGTTCCGCTGCCGGGACCGGACCGAACTCACCGACCAGATGAGCGAGTTCGGGACCGAGGTGGGGCCGCTGCTCTGATCACGCCTGTGATCACGGCCTGTGTCAACTACCCGGCCCTGAAGGGCCAGGCTTGGAGGTAGAGCCCAACTGGCTGCTGGGTGGTCTCCTCCGTCCAGCACCCTGAGCGGGTGCAGGGGCGTGTGACTCCGCCCCGCTTCGCCACAACTCTCGTGCGCGAGCACGGATGTTGCGGGAGGCATTACGGTCGGCGTGATCAACGAATCCGCACGACCGGCACGCGAACCGTCCCTGAGAGACACGGTTCAGCCTGTCTGTGTGTCCGCACTCCGCGCACATGCGGGAGGTGTGGGCGGGGTCGACGAACAGCACGGGGACACCGGCCCTGCGGGCCTTGTACTCCACGAACCGTCCGAGCTGGGCGAACGCCCAGGAATGCAACGCGACCCGTTGGGGCTTCCTCAGCCGTACGCGGGTGCGGATACCGGCAAGATCTTCCATGCCGATTCCGCGCCCGGTGCGTTCAGCCTCGGTCACGATGCGCTTGGCTATGACGTGGTTGGCCTCGGTTGCCTTACGCCGCTCCTTGCGGCGTTGTCGCGTGAGGACCCGCTTGGCGGACTTGGTGCCCTTCTTCTGAAGCTTCGCCCGCAGGGCGAGCTGGCGCTTGCGGTAGCGGTTCAGCCCGCGTCCCGCATGGATCTCCCCGTCCGAGGTGGTGGCGATGTTGACGATGCCCAGGTCCACGCCGAGAAAATCGGTCGGCTCGTACTGCTCGGCCTCGGGGACCTCGCACGTGGCGACGAGGAACCACATGCCGTCACGGCGGACAAGATCGGACTCGCCCTTGCGGTGCTCGGCCAGGAGCTTGCGGGCCTGCTCGGAGCAGGCGAACCGTACGCCCTGCGTACGTCCGGCGGTGGTCCAGATGCTGACGGTCTGGTCGTCCACCTGCCAGCTGAGACACCGGTCGTCATACGGCTGTGCCGCGTCCGGCCGGAAGACGACCGGCTTGGACTCGGCCTTGGTGCGCCGCTTGCTTCCGGGCTTGCCGAGGTTCCCGGCGCGGATGTTGGCGCGCAGGGTGGTGTAGGCGTCGGCGACCTTCCGCAGCACATGCAGCGCGGGCTGAGCCGACAGACCCCGGTCTTTCAGGTCGCGGTAGGCGAAGCCCTGCAACGCCTTACGGGAAGTCTCGCCACGCTCATACGCCTGGCCCGACAACCAGTTCGCCGCACCGTTCGCCGTGCGCAAAGTGCACTCAAACGCCGACGCCACCTCCGGCGTCGGCATGAGGCGAACCTGCACAACGATCTTCACACAAGCATCGTAGCATCGTGTCTATGTCACCACGCTGGGAACCAGACCCTGATATCCGTAGAGGCCGCAGCGTCATCTATTCTCTCCATGCACATCTGGTCTTTGTCCCGAAGTACCGGCGCGGAGTCTTCACCGACGAGATCCTGACCCGCTGCGAAGAGATCATGCGCGAGGTCTGCGAGAAGGCCAACGCCGAGCTGCGCGAGTTCAACGGCGAACGCGATCACGTTCACCTCCTCATTCATTACCCGCCGCAGATCAAGCTGTCGACCCTGGTCGGATCACTTAAGGGCGTGTCCGCCCACTACCTCCGCAAGGAGTACGCCGACCACATTCGCAAGTACCTGTGGGGCGCGCACTTCTGGTCACCCTCATACTTCGCGGCGTCCGCCGGCGGGGCCCCACTATCCGTGATCAAGGAGTACATCGAGCAGCAAAAACGCCCGCTGTAAGGCGGGCGTCAGAGCAGTCCAGAGAAGCCATTCCTCCCGAGCCCTGAAGGACTTTGTTGGCGGATTCGGCGACCGCCTTTGCTGATCTTGTTTGGTCGGGCAGTCTGGTGGGGTTCGGTTTCG
>NZ_JBXVPZ010000474.1:0-7233 GCF_057961495.1 Streptomyces sp. P5F9
CCCCCAACCCCACCCGCAGCACATCCACCAGCGCGTGCAGCCGCGGCGACGCGGCCAGTTCCTCCAGCGTCACCGGCCGCCCGTCCGCGTCGGCGACGGGCAGGCGCCAGTTCGGATACTGGTCCCATGTGCCGGGCAGGTTCTGCGGGCGCCGGTCGCCGACGGTGTCGGGCAGCCAGACACCGATCATCCGGGCCGGGGTGCGGAGCAGGAAACGGTGGACGGCGTGGATCTCCGCCTCCTCCTCGGACGCGGGCCGCCCGCCGCCCGTCGGGTGTTCGTAGAGGCCGAGCCGGGCCAGCAGCGCGAGCCACTCCCCCACGTCGGTGGCGGACTCGATCCGCTCCTCCTCCACCGGCCGGGTCAACAGGCCCAGCCGGTCGCGGAGTTCGACGTGCTCGCCGGTGAGCCGGGCCGCGGTGGGCGGCAGATCGTGGGTGGTCGCGGTGGCGAGGCAGTCCGCGCGCCACTTCTCGGGCGCGAGCGGACGCCCGTCGCCCTCCCAGTCCCGCTCGAACCACAGCACCGACGTGCCGAGCACCCCACGCTCCTGCAAGGTCTCGCGCACACCCGGTTCTACGGTCCCCAGGTCCTCGCCGATCACCACCGACCCGGCGCGCGAGGCCTCCAGCGCGAGGATCGCGAGCATGGCGTCGGCGTCGTAGCGGACGTACGTGCCCTCCGTCGGCGGATGCCCCTGCGGGACCCACCACAGGCGGAACAGGCCCATGACGTGGTCGATGCGCAGGGCACCCGCATAACGGAAGAGCGCGCGGAGCAGGCGGCGGTACGGGGCGTAGCCGGACTCGGCGAGGCGGTCGGGGCGCCAGGGGGGCAGACCCCAGTCCTGGCCGAGGGAGTTGAAGGCGTCCGGGGGTGCGCCGACCGACATGCCGGCCGCGAAGTACCGCTGTTGGGCCCAGGCGTCGGCGCCGTCCGGGTGCACCCCGACCGCGAGGTCGTGCACGACGCCGATCGGCATGCCCGCGTCCCGCGCTGCCCTTTGGGCAGCGGTGAGCTGGTCGTCGGTGAGCCAGGCGAGGCGGCAGTGGAAGTCGACGCGGTCCATCAACTCGACGCGGGCGCGCGCGGTTTCGGGTGAGCGCGGGTCGCGCAGCCCGGCGGGCCATTCCCGCCAGTTCGAACCGTGCGCCTCGGCGAGGGCGTACCAGGTGGCGTGGTCCTCCAGCGCCTCGCCCTCGCGGGCGAGAAAGTCGACGTAGGCGGCCCGTCGGCCCGGGCCGAGGGGGACCTCACGGACGAGTTCCAGCGCCTCCCGCTTCAGCTCCCACACGGCGTCGCGGTCGATCAACGCGTCCTTCTCCAGGACGGATTCACGCAGTCGCCCGGCCTGTGCGAGGAGCCCGCGCAGCCGCTCCCGCTCGCTCTCCTCGACGTATGCGAACTCGGGGATGTCCTCGACCCGCAGATACACCGGGTCGGGGAAGCGGCGCGAGGACGGCCGGTACGGCGAGGGGTCGGTGGGCGCGCCGGGCACCGCCGCGTGCAAGGGGTTGACCTGGACGAACCCGGCCCCGAGCGATCGCCCGGCCCAGGCGGTGAGTTCACCCAGGTCACCGAGGTCGCCCATGCCCCATGAGCGCCGGGATAGGAGCGAGTAGACCTGCACCATCAGCCCGTACGACCGCCCGGTGGGCGTGGGCAACCGGTCCGGGGCGATGACGAGTTGGGCCTCGGCGCCGCGGCCGTCCGGCGCGGTGGCGGTCACGTGGTGGACGCCGGGCGGGAGTTGCCCGGCGCTCGTCCGCAACTCGCCCTGCTCGGTCTCGATGTGCAGCACGGTGCCCTCGGGCAGCGCGTCGAGCGCGGCGGGCGCGGTGCCGTACCGGCCCACGACGGTGGGCGGCAACAGCCGTCCGGTCAGCTCCTGTTGGCGGGCGGCGAGCGCGGCGGCGGTGGCCTGCGGGGTGCTCGCGTCGACGCCGAGGGCGGCCAGCGCGGCGACGACCGCGACGGCCGAGGCGGGGACCGCGCGGTCCGGGGAGGGGCTGTAGGCGGTGGCGACGCCGTGCAGTTCGGCGAGCCGGGACAGGTCCTCGCCGAGGGTGTCCGCCGGCCGGGGTGCGGTCATCTAGGGCCTCGTCGAGTCCGGGTCGGCGAAGGGGGCGGCCTCACCGCTCATCGGGTCGTCGAACGCGACGGCCTCGCTGGTGAGCGGGGCGTCCATGGTGGCGGACTCGCTGGTGAGCGGGGTGGCGTCGGCGAGCGGGGGCTCGCTGGTGAGGGGTTCGGCGTCGGCCAGCGGCGGTTCGCTGGTCAGCGGGGTCTCGGCCCAGGCTCCCTCGGAGTCGAGGAAGAACAGGTCGGGTGCGAGGTCGGCGGCCGGCTCCGGGGTGCGTTTGGAGCGGGCCGGGCGCGGAAGCGATGCCGATGCTGCGGCCACGGGGGCCTCCTTGTCGTGTCGGGCGTGCGGGCGGGTTACCGCAGCCCTACCCAGTGGGCGCGACGGCAGACCTCCAGGCTGGAGTACAGGTGGCACTGCGGCCACTCCCGCCCCCACTCCCCGCAATTCTCCTACTGATCACTATTCACTCAGTACATGTACCTGATGCATACTGAGCGCCATGAGCACCCGCCACATCCTGCTGGGCCTGCTCGCCTCGGGACCGAGCCACGGCTACGACCTCAAGCGACGCCACGACGAACGTTTTCCGCAGGCCCGCCCGCTGGCGTACGGGCAGGTCTACACGACCCTGCAACGCCTGGTCCGGGACGGTCTCGCGGAGGTCGACGGCACCGGCTCGGACGGCGGCCCGGAGCGGACGGCGTACCGCTCGACGGCGGAGGGTTCGCGTGAACTCGCCCGCTGGGCGGGGGAGATCGCGCCGCCCGCGCCCTTCGTGACGAACGAGATCTTCGCCAAGGTCGTCGTCTCGATCCTGGCCGAGGGCGACCCGGAGGCGTACCTGAGAGCCCAACGCGCCGCCCACATGGAGCGGATGAGGGAACTCACGGCGGTCAAGACCGCCAAGGGCTCCGACCTGGCGACCGTGCTCTCGGCGGACTACGCCCTCAACCACCTTGACGCGGACCTCCGTTGGATGGCGACGACGGCGGCCCGGCTGACCACTCTGACCGCGGAGGTCGACACAGCATGAGCGACAACGGGGGTACGGCGGCGCCGCTCCTCGCGGCCCGTGACCTCGCCAAGACGCACGGCAGGACGAGGGCGCTGACCGGCGCCTCGGCCGAGCTGGGCGCCGGCGAGATCCTCGCCGTCACGGGGACCAGTGGCAGCGGGAAATCCACCCTTCTCCACTGCCTGGCGGGGATCGTCCGCCCCGACGAGGGGACGGTGACGTACGCCGGGGAGCGGCTGGACGAGCTGCCGGAGAAGCGGCTCAGCGAGCTGCGGCGCACCGAGTTCGGGGTGGTCTTCCAGTTCGGCCAGCTGATACCCGAGCTGACGGCCGTCGACAACGTCGCGCTGCCGCTGCTGCTCGCGGGCGCCTCGCGCACGGACGCCCGGGCGGCGGCCGGGGAGTGGCTGGACCGGTTCGGGGTGCGCGGGCAGGGCGAGCTGCGGCCGGGCGAACTGAGCGGCGGCCAGGCCCAACGGGTCGCGCTCGCCCGGGCGTTGGTCACCTCCCCGAAGGTCGTCTTCGCGGACGAACCGACGGGCGCGCTGGACTCCCTGGCGAGCGAGCAGGTGATGACGGCCCTGGTCGGCACGGCCCGCGAGTCCGGTACGGCGGTCCTGCTGATCACCCATGACGCGCAGGTCGCGGCGTACGCGGACCGCGAGATCCGGCTGACGGACGGGACCGTGGCGACGGCGGGGGCGGCGGTATGAGGTCTCTGGGGTCCGATCTGCGGCTGGCCTGGCTGCTCACGCGGGGTTCCGACCGGCGGGAGTGGTGGCGGGTCGGGCTCACGGCGGCCGGGGCCGCGCTGGCGACGGGGATCGGGATCGGCGTCGTGGCGCTGCTGTCGCTGGACGGGTTCTACTCCGTGTCCTTCGGGTCGGGGCTGTTCGACTCCCCGAGTGACCGGCGGAACGTGAGTCTCGCGCTCGGCCTGCTGCTCATCCCGGTGCTCGGGTTTCTCGGGCAGTGTGCGCGGATCGGGGCGGTGCACCGGGACCGGCGGCTGGCCGCGCTGCGGCTGGCGGGGGCCGGGCCGTGGCAGGTGCGGCGGATCGCGGCGCTGGAGTCGGGGCCGACCTGCCTGGCGGGCTCGGTGGTGGCGACGGCGGCCGTCGTACCGCCGCTGCCGTCGTCTGCCACGGACTGGGCCGGTGTCGTGCTGGTCGCCGTGGCCGTGCCGGTGCTGGGGGCGGTCGTGAGCGCGGTGGCGCTGCGCCGGGTGGTGGCCGATCCGCTGGGCCGGGTACGGCGGGTGCGGCCGGTGCGGGGGCCGGGGCGGCTGTTCGGTACGGCGACCCGGCTGCTCGCGGCGACGGCGGTGTTCATCGCGCTGACCCCGGTCTTCGGCAGCCCCGTCTCCTTCGATCTCGGCCCCGTGACGGTGCTGGTCCTGGCGGTGCTGTTCAGCCTGATCGCGATCTGGCTCTCCGGGGCCTCGTCCCGCCAACTGGGTGAGGGCTTCGCGGCCGGCACCTCGCGCCCCGCGCTGCTGATCGCGGCGGAACGGCTGCGCGAGGACCCCTGGTCGACCGCCCGTACCCATGCGGCACTGCTGCTGGTGACGGTCGTAGGGTCGGGCTTCGCGGGCGTACGACAGATCCTGCTCGCGGACCTGGAGGACATGCGCCGCAAGGGCCACCTCGGCACGCCCATGTCCTACTACACGACGGGCATCGACCTCACCGCCGCCGCGATCCTCGTCGCCTTCGCGCTCGTCCTGACCGCCCTGGCCGTCGGCACCGCCGAGTCCCTCGCCACCCGGCGCCGGGGCCTGGCCGCACAGGCGGCGGCCGGGGTGCCACACGCCGTACTGGCCCGCGCGCTCCTCCTGGAGACCGCGCTGCCGCTGCTCCCGGCGATCACGGTCGCGGGCCTCGGCGGCACGGCGATCAGCTTCTGGTACGGCGCCGCCGTCTCCGGGCACACGGACGTGCCGGTGCCGTACGCGGCGCTGCTGGTACCGGTCGGCGTGTACGCGGCCTGCGTGCTGGCAGCCGCCACATCACTGCCGCTGCTACGGCGGTCGGTGCGGCCGGGCGAGCTGCGGTACGCATGACGGTCCGCCCCGGCAGCACGGGGGGCTGCCGGGGCGGACGACTCCGTACCGCCGTGCATGGGCGTACACAAAAGCCCGGATCGTCAGGCGGAGATGCCGTCGATCCGGGCCATCGCGTCCTCCGCGCCGTACGGCTGCAAGTACGGCAGCCAGCGCGGGTCCCTATGCCCGGTCCCGATGATGCGCCAGGCCAGGCCGGTGGGTGGGGCGGGTTTGTGGCGCAGCCGCCAGCCGATCTCGAAGAGGTGTCGGTCGGCCTTCGTGTGGTTGCAGCGGCGGCAGGACGCCACCACGTTGTCCCACGCGTGCTTGCCCCCGCGGCTGCGCGGAATGACATGGTCGACGCTGGTTGCGACGCCACCGCAGTACATGCACCGGCCCCCGTCGCGCGCGAAGAGCGCCCGGCGGGTAAGAGGAACGGGCCCCCGATAGGGAACCCGCACGAATCGCTTGAGCCGGACCACGCTGGGTGCGGGGACTGTGACGGTTGCGCTGTGCATAAAGGCGCCGGATTCCTCAAGGGAGACTGCCTTGTTCTCCAGGACGAGGACGAGCGCGCGGCGGAGCGGTACGACGCCGAGTGGCTCGTACGACGCGTTGAGGACCAGGACATGCGGCACGGATGCCTCCTTGTGCGTCGGCGGCGCGTGGCTCGCGCCGGGACGATCTGTAGTCAGTCTCCCCTCATGCCTGGTGGAAGCGCCACCATGTCCCGGTAACGGGCTGGGAGTGTTTTCGACCACATGTGATGCGGGGCCGGGACGGGTGTGGGTTCGTCCCACCTGTTCATTCCCGGTTGAGCACAGCCTCTCCCCTGAACATGGCAACGATCCACACACGATGCCCCGATAGTGTGGTGGGCCTGCCCTCTTGGTGACCTATTCGTGACCTTGCCCCTGTCGGACCATGCCGGAGGGCGGACGCAGCACCTGGAGGTACCTGCCGTGTCCTTGTCCGCCGTCCTACTGGCCGCCGCTTCGCCGTCGCCGTCCCCGAGCCCCTCGGAGACAGCGGTGACCGTGCCCTCGCTCCAGGACGCCCAGGAGAGCGCGACCAACGCCGCGAGCTGGGTGGAGCAGAACTGGTCCACATGGCTGGCGATAGGTCTGAGGGTGCTGCTGATCGTGGTGATCGCGGCGGTCCTGAGAATGACGGTGCGGCGGGCGATCACCAAGCTGATAGACCGGATGAACCGCACGGTCGAGTCGGTGGACGGCACGGCGCTCGGCGGCCTCCTGGTGAACGCGGAACGCCGCCGCCAACGCTCCCAGGCGATCGGCTCGGTCCTGCGCTCGGTGGCGTCCTTCGTCATCCTCGGCACAGCCGCACTGATGGTCCTGGCGACCTTCGAGATCAACCTCGCCCCGCTTCTCGCCTCCGCCGGTGTGGCGGGCGTGGCGATCGGTTTCGGCGCCCGCAACCTCGTCACGGACTTCCTCTCCGGCGTCTTCATGATCCTTGAGGACCAGTACGGCGTCGGCGACCAGATCGACGCGGGCGTCGCCTCCGGCGAGGTCATCGAGGTCGGCCTTCGCGTGACCAAGCTCCGCGGCGACAACGGCGAGATCTGGTACGTCCGCAACGGCGAGGTCAAACGCATCGGCAACCTGTCCCAGGGCTGGGCGACAGCGGGCGTCGACGTCACCGTCCGCGCCTCGGAGAACCTGGACCGGGTGAAGGCCACGCTGGACTCGGTCACGGAGAAGATGAGCAAGGAGGAGCCCTGGAACGAGCTCCTCTGGGGGCCCATCGAGGTCCTCGGCCTGGACAGTGTGCTGATCGACTCGATGGTCGTCCGGCTGTCCGCCAGGACCATGCCGGGCAAGTCGGTGAGCGTCGAGCGGGAACTGCGGTGGCGGGTGAAGCGGGCGTTCGACGAGGCGAACATCCGCATCGTCGGCGGCGCTACGGCGGACCCGGAGGACGCCGCGGCCGACCCGACGGAGGCGGTCGCGGCACCGTCGGTGTACTCGAACTCGGATTCGCCTCAGGTGGCGAATACTTCGCCCATTTCTTCGCAGCGGCCGACGGGGCGGTAGTTGCAGGGGGCGGGTGTTCCGGGGATGTGCG
>NZ_JBXVPZ010000475.1:0-7231 GCF_057961495.1 Streptomyces sp. P5F9
TTCGGCGAGGGGCCGGACAGTGTCGTGGATCCGGGCCAACTGGCGTACGTCATCTATACGTCGGGGTCGACGGGGCGCCCGAAGGGTGTGGCCGTGGCGCACGCCTCCGTAGCGAATCTGGCGTCGGCCATGCGACCGGTGCTCGGTGTGGAGCCTGGTGCTACGGCGTTGCAGTTCGCGTCGTTCAGCTTCGATGCGGCGGTGCTGGACGTGGCGGTCACGCTGGCCGCCGGGGGCACGCTGGCGATCGCCTCGGCGGAGGAGCGGCAGGACGGAGCTGCTTTGGCGGCCATGGTCGAGGCTGCCGGAGTTGAGGTGGCGAGTGTGGTGCCCTCGCTGCTGGGTGTGCTGGAGCCGGATTCGGTTCCAGGGGTGGGGAATTGGGTCTTGGGCGCGGAGCGGCTTGAGGCCGGTCTCGCGGCGAAGTGGCGTGCGGGCGCCCGTGTTTGGAACACGTACGGGCCCACCGAGGCCACTGTCATCACTACCGCCGTCCTATTGGAGGAGGGAATTACCGGCGAGGATGCCCCGCCGGCGATCGGCCGTCCGCTGCCCAACGTCCGTACCTACGTCCTGGACGCATTCCTCCGCCCCGTCCCCGACGGCGTAACGGGTGACCTCTACGTTGCCGGATCCGGCCTGGCTCGCGGTTACATCAATCGCCCCGACCTGACGGCCGAGCGGTTCGTGGCCTGCCCCTTCGATGACGGCGGGCGGATGTATCGGACGGGGGACCTGGCTCGCTGGACCGCCGACGGGCAGTTGGAGTTCGTGGGGCGTGCGGACGCGCAGGTGAAGATCCGCGGGTTCCGCGTGGAGCTCGGCGAGGTCGAGACCGTCCTCGCGGGTCATCCGCTGGTCGAGCGGGCCGCCGTGGTGGCCCGTGACGGTCGGCTGGTCGGATACGTCCTCGGTGACGTGGAGGCCGAGGCGCTGCGGGAGTTGGCCGCTACTCGTCTGCCGGAGTACATGGTCCCGTCGGCGGTCGTCGTACTCGACGCGTTCCCGTTGACCGTCAACGGGAAGATCGACCGGTCCGCGCTGCCTGCCCCCGACCTCGCGTCCGCCGATACACGTGCCCCGTCGACCGAGGCCGAGGAGGCGTTCTGCGCCCTGTTCGCCGAGGTGTTGGGGCTGGAGGAGGCCGGGGTCCGGGACAGCTTCTTCACGCTGGGCGGCGACTCGATCATGTCGATGCAACTCGCGTCCCGGGCCCGTTCCGCAGGCTGGACCGTGTCGCCCCGCCAGATCTTCGAGGAGAAGACGCCCGAGCGGCTGGCACAGGTGGCCGTGGCCTCGTCCGGCACGGGGAGCGCACGGCGCTCGGACACCGGCGTCGGCGAGGTGCCGCTGACCCCGGTGATGCGGGAACTGCTGGACCGGGTCGGCCCGGAGCGGGTCGGCCGGATCGTCCAGCCGGGTGTGCTGACGGTGCCCCCGGGGCTGGATCGCGAGGCGCTCGTCGATGCCGTACGGGCAGTGATGGACCGTCATGAGGTGCTGCGGGCACGGTTGTTGGCGGAGTCCGGGGTGTTGATGGTGTCGGAAAGCCTCGTGGTGCCGGTTGACGAGCTGGTGGCTCGGGTGGATGTGGTCGGGGTTGATCCGGCCGCGGTGGTGGAGGAGCAAGTCGAGGCGGCGGTAGGGCGGTTGGATCCTGCGGCCGGGGTGATGGTGCAGGTGGTGTGGCTGGACGCGGGGCCGGATGTGTCGGGCCGACTGGTCGTGGTGGCCAACCACCTTGTCGTCGACACGGTCTCGTGGCAGATCCTGCTGCCCGATCTGGAGCAGGCGTGCAAGGAGTTGGTTGAGGGACGGCCTGTGGAGTTGGAACCAGCTCCGGTGTCGTTCCGGGCGTGGGCACGGGAGTTGGCGGCGGAGGCGGTTCGGCCCGAGCGGGTGGCCGAGTTGCCGGCGTGGCGGGCGGTGGTGGAAGGTCCGCAGGCGTTGCTGACGGATGTTCCGCTGGATCCGCTGGTGGATGTGGGTGCGACGGTTCGGGAGGTGGCGGTCTCCGTTCCGGTGGAGGTGACGGCGGCGCTGTTGGCGGCGGTGCCGTCGGCGTTCCATGCCGGGGTGGACGAGGTGTTGCTGGCTGGGCTGGCCGGGGCGGTCAGCGAGTGGGCCGGTGTGGACGGCGGGCTCTTGGTGGATGTCGAGGAGCATGGCCGTGAGCCATTGCCAGAGGGCATCGATCTGTCGCAGACGGTGGGCTGGTTCACGTCATCGCATCCCGTACGGCTGAGCGCGAGTGCGGCGCCGATGGTGGTGTGTCGGTGCTCGGGGTGAAGGAACAGATGCGGGCGGTGCCCGGAGACGGGCTCGGCTACGGGCTGCTGCGATACGTCAATCCGGATACCGCTGACGAGTTGGCGGGGCTGCCGTCGGCGCAGGTCGGCTTCAACTACCTCGGGCGCATAGGGACGGGCGAGGGCGTTCGGGTGGGAGGTGCGCCCGATGCTCCGGTGATGCACGCGGTGGAGTTGCTGGGATCGGTAAACGAGTTGGCAGATGGCCCAGTGCTGGAACTTGTGCTGGCCTGGCCGGAACGGTTGATGGAGGCCGACCGGGCACGCGCGCTGCTGGAGGCGTGGGTGGAGGCACTGTCAGGACTGGTGGCTCAGGTCCGCGACGGGGCCGGCGGCCATTCCCCCTCTGACTTCCCGCTGGTTTCCCTGTCCCAGGAGGGTGTGGAGGAGCTGGAGTCGGCGGTGTCCGGTCTGGAGGACGTGTGGCCGCTGTCGCCGCTCCAGGAGGGTCTGCTCTTCCACTCGTCGTTCGATGACGAGGCCGGGGCGGATGTGTACGCCGGTCAGCGTGCGCTCGCTCTGGACGGGCTTTTGGACGTTGGTCGGTTGCGGGCGTCGTGGGATGTGGTGGTGGGGCGGCATGCGATTTTGCGTGCGGGGTTCCATCGGCTGGCGTCGGGTGAGGCGGTGCAGGTCGTCCCGCGGGAGGTGGAACTCCCGTGGCGGGAGGTCGACTTGAGTGGTCTGACGGAGGCTGATGCGGAGGCTGAGGCGGCCCGGTTGTCCGGGGAGGAGCTGTCGGCCGGTTTTGAACTCGGGCGAGCTCCGCTGCTGCGGTTGCTGCTGCTTCGCCTAGGCGAACGGCGCCACCGTCTGGTGCTGACGACCCATCACATCGTGCTTGACGGCTGGTCGTTGCCGATCCTGCTGAAAGAGCTGCAGACGGTGTACCGGGCGGGTGGCGGCGCCCAGGCGTTGCCTGCGGTGCGGTCGTACCGGGATTACCTGTCGTGGCTTGGTCGTCAGGATCGGGAGGCTGCGCGGGTTGCGTGGCGGGAGGAGTTGGCGGGGGCGGAGGAGCCGACGCTGGTTGCTCCGGTGGATGCGGCGCGGTTGCCGATGCGGCCGGAAGCGGTGCGTGTCGAGTGCGGCGCCGAGCTGACACGGGCGCTGGAAGAGCTGACGCGGGAGCGCGGGTTCACCATGGCGACAGTGGTGCAGGGCGCGTGGGCTCTGGTGCTGGCTCGTCTGTCCGGGCGGCGGGATGTGGTGTTCGGGACGACGGTTGCGGGGAGGCCGGCGGATCTGCCGGGTGCGGAGTCGTTGATCGGGTTGTTCATCAACACCCTGCCGGTGCGGGTGCAGACGGATGGCAGGGAATCCGTACTCGAAATGCTGGACCGACTGCAGCGCCGCCAGCTCGGCGTGATGGGTCACCAGCATCTCGGGCTGGCTGAGATCAAGCAGGTCACCGGGCCGGGCGCGGAGTTCGACACGCTCGTGGTCTACGAGAACTATCCGCAGTCCGCCGAGGCGATGCCGGATGACCCCGACGCTCTTGCCATTCGGCCGGGTGGCCGGACGCGGGATGCCAGTCATTATCCGCTGGGGTTGATTGTCGCGCCGGGTGAGCGGATGGAGTTGCAGCTGGATCACCGGCCGGACCTGTTCGACCGGGCCCGTGCGGATGAGGTGTTGGCGGCGCTGGTGCGGGTGTTGGAGCAGTTCGCGGAGGACCCGGAGATGCCCCTGGGGCGTGTCGGGTTGTTGGACGGGGCGCGGTTGGAGCGTCTGACGCGCGATTGGCAGGACATCTCTGCTGAGGTGCCGTCCGGGACCTTGCCGGATCTGCTTGCCGGGCAGGTGCGGCGGACGCCGGATGCGTCGGCTCTTGAGTCGGGTGAACGCGCCCTGAGTTATGCGGAGTTGGAGGCTGAGGCGGGTCGGCTGGCGCGGTATCTGATCGCCGCCGGGGTGGGTCCGGAGCGGCGGGTCGCTGTGGTGGCCGAGCGGTCGGTGGGCACGGTGGTGGCGTTGCTGGCGGTCTCGATGGCCGGCGGCGCGTTCGTCCCGTTGGATCCGGGGCATCCCGCCGAGCGTCTGGCCTTGGTGTTGGAGGACGCGGATCCGGTCGTGGTGCTGTGCACGCAGGCGGGCCGTGCGGTGTTGCCCGAGGCGAACCGGGGCGGGGCGATTGCCTTGGACGATCCGGAGGTTGCCGCTGTCGTGGCCGGCTGTGCGCCGGGTCGGGTGGTGGATGCGGAGCGCATCGTGCCGTTGGGGGTGGCGAATGCGGCGTATGTGATTCACACGTCGGGTTCGACGGGTCGGCCGAAGGGGGTTGTTGTCTCGCATGCAGGGTTGGCGAATCTGGCGTGGGCGCAGGTTGATCGGTTCGGGGTGCATGAGCGGGCGCGGGTGTTGCAGTTCGCGTCGTTGAGTTTTGATGCGGCGGTGTCGGAGCTGTGCATGGCGTTGGTGTCGGGTGCGGTGCTGGTGGTGGCGGGGGCTGAGGGGTTGCCGCCGAGGGTGTCGTTGGGCGAGGCCGTCAGCCGTGCGCGGGCGACGCATGTGACGGTTCCGCCGGGGGTGTTGGCGGTGGAGGAGGTGCTGCCGGAGGCGTTGGAGACGTTGGTGGTGGCGGGTGAGGCGTGCCCGCCGGGATTGGTGGACCGATGGTCGGTCGGTCGGCGGATGGTCAATGCGTACGGTCCGACCGAGGTGACGGTGTGCGCGGCGATGAGCCTGCCCCTCGCCCCCGGAGACGGGTCCAGGACGGGCGCGGGCGACACCGACGGTGTGCCGATCGGGCGGCCGACGGCGAACATGCGGGCCTATGTCCTGGACCAGTTCCTCCAGCCGGTGCCGGTCGGCGTGGCGGGTGAGCTGTACGTGTCCGGGCCCGGTCTGGCGCGCGGCTACTCCGGGCGCCCGGACCTGACGGCGGAGCGGTTCGCGGCCGATCCGTTCGACGCCGGGGTGCGCATGTACCGTACCGGCGACCTGGTGCGCTGGCTTCCCGAAGGTCAACTGACGTTCGTGGGGCGGGCGGACGAGCAGGTGAAGATCCGCGGCTTCCGCATCGAACTGGGCGAGGTGGAAGCCGTCCTCGACGACCACCCGGAGGTCGCGCAGGCCGTCGTGACGGTACGGGACGGCAGGCTCGTCGCCCATGTCGTGGGCGGAGTGGAGGCAAGCGAACTACGGGAGTTCGTCGCTGCACGCTTGCCGGAGTACATGGTCCCGGCGGCGGTGGTGGTGCTCGACGCGTTCCCGCTGACGGTGAACGGCAAGGTGAACCGGGCTGCCCTGCCTGCCCCGGAGTTCGGGGGTTCGGCGTCGGGGCGGCAGCCGGGTACGGCGGCCGAGGAAGCGTTGTGCGCGCTGTTCACGGAGGTGTTGGGCCTTGAGGAGGGCGCGATCGGGGTCGGGGACAGCTTCTTCGAGCTGGGCGGCGATTCGATCATGTCGATGCAGCTCGCGTCCCGGGCGCGTCGTTCCGGTTGGGTGGTGACGCCTCGCCAGATCTTCGAGGAGAAGACTCCTGAGCGGCTGGCGCTGGTGGCGGCTGGGACCGAGGATGCCTCTGCCGGGGCTGAGGACTCGGGTGTCGGCGAGATGCCGTGGACGCCGCTGATGAGGTCGATGGGCACGGACGCGCTGCGGCCCGGCTTCGCCCAGTGGACGGTGATCGGTGCGCCGGCCGGGCTCGGCGTGGACGTACTGACGTCAGGCGTGGATGCGCTGCTGCGGACGCACGGGATGCTCCGGGCCCGGGCCGGGGATGACCAGGTGTTGATGGTTCCGGAGGCGGGTGAGATAGACGTGTCCGGGCTAGTGGCCCGGGTGGATGCAGTAGGCCTCGCTGAGGGTGAGTTGGACGGGCTCGCTGTGGATGCCGCTCGGCAGGCGGTGGGGCGGTTGGATCCTGCGGCCGGGGTGATGGTGCAGGTGGTGTGGGTGGATGCCGGGCCGGAGCGGGTCGGTCGGATTGCGCTGGCCGCTCATCACCTGGCGGTCGACGGGGTGTCGTGGCGCGTCCTGGTCCCTGATCTGCAGAACGCGTGCGAGGCGGCGGCCGTAGGCCGGCGGCCGGACCTCGCACCGGCGCCGACTTCCTTTCGCGCCTGGGCGGAGGGACTGCGGCGGGCCGCCCAGAGTCGGGCGCGGATGGGCGAGTTGGACGCTTGGGTCGACATGGTCGCCGGGACGGCCGGTGACGGGGAACCGCTGGTGGGTCACCGTGCGCTGGACCCGGCGGCCGACACGGTCGCGACGCTGCGCCACCGTACTTGGTCCGTGCCGGTGGGTGAGGCTGCGGTGCTCGTGGGTGACGTGCCAGGGGTTTTCCACTGCGGGTTGCACGAGGTGTTGCTGGCGACGTTGGCCGGTGCGGTGGCGAGCCGGCGTACGCGGTCGACTGTGCCGGGCGGGTTCCTGGTGGAGGTCGAGGGGCACGGGCGTGAGCCGTTGTCGGCGGGCATGGACCTGTCGCGGACGGTGGGCTGGTTCACCGCCGCCTACCCGGTCCGCCTTGATGCCTTCGGCGTGGATCTCGCGGAGGCTACGGCCGGTGGTGCGGCGGCCGGTGACCTGCTCAAGCGGGTGAAGGAGCAGGTGCGGGCGGTGCCTGGGGACGGTCTCGGCCATGGCCTGTTGCGTCATCTGAATCCGGAGACGGCGCCGGCGTTGGCGGGTCTGCCGGCGCCGCAGATCGGCTTCAACTACCTGGGCCGGTTCGCGGCCGCCGGTGCCGGGTCGGACGTGATCGTGCCCTGGCAGACGGTCGGAGACACGGCCGTCGGAGGCGCTGCCGATCCGGGCATGCCGGTGCTGCACGCGCTCGATGCGGGTGCCGTGGTCGCGGACACCGCGAGCGGTCCCGAGTTGACGCTCACCTTGAGCTGGCCCGACGCGTTGCTGGACGAAACCGACGTAGAGGAACTGGGCCGGGCCTGGCTCGGGCTGCTGAACGGCCTCGC
>NZ_JBXVPZ010000476.1:0-7214 GCF_057961495.1 Streptomyces sp. P5F9
CTCCCGCACCGCCGGCATCACTCACCGTACTCACCGAACCGCCGCCCCGGGACCCCCGCGCACCGCCCCCGCCACCTCGGCCGAAACCATCCGCTTCAACAGCACGACGTCCCCGCACGGCACCGGTGTCCGCAGCGCTGTCGGCACCGGCTCCCGCCGGCTTCCCCACCTCGCCGAACTCTCCCAACTCCCCGGTATCCGCGAGGAATTCACGGAACGCCGCCGCCACCGTCTCCGGGTACTCCATCATCGCGACGTGCCCCGCGTCCGGCAGGGACAACAGGCGGGAGTCGCGGAAGGTGCGGGCCGCGCGCTGGGCCATGCGGTAGCCGACCAGTTGGTCGCGGCCGCCGTAGACGAGGAGGGTGGGGGCGAGGACGCGTTCGGCCTGGCGCCAGAGGCCGTGTTGGCCGCCCAGGGTGTACGCGTTCACGATGCCGCGCGAGGAACGGGCCATCGCGTCCCAGAAGTACGGCAGTTGGAGTCGTCGCTCCAGCTCCTCGACCGCGTAGCGGAACGCCTCCGGTGTCACGTTGCCGGGATCGCCGTAGCAGAGGCCGAGGACGCCGCGGACGCGCTGTTCGGCCGTCCAGTCCCTGCTGATGCGGGTGAACAGGGACGCGACCCCCGGCAGGCCAAGCAGCGCCGTCGGCACCGCCGAGCGCTGGATGCGGATCTCCGGCAGGGCCGGGGAGATCAGCGTGAGCGTGCGGACGAGGTCCGGGCGCACCGCGGCGACGCGGGTCGTGATCGCGCCGCCCAGTGAGTTGCCGAAGAGGTGCACCGGGCCGCGCCCGGCCGCGTCGAGGTAACGGATGACCGCGCGCGCGTGCCCCGTGACGGAGTAGTCGCCGTCGTCCGGTGGCGGGGAGTCGCCGAAGCCCGGCAGGTCCAGGGCCTCGCTGTCGGCCAGGCCGTCGAGCTCGGCCATGAGCTGCGACCAGTTCTGCGAGGAACCGCCCAGCCCGTGGACGAACAGCGCGGGCGGCAGTCCTTCGCGCACCGCCGCTCTCGACCGCACCGTCAGGGTGATCCCCGGCAGCCCGACCGACCTGAGCCGCTCCCCCTCGCCGACCCTGACGGGCGCCACCTTGGGGAGCACACTGGCGGCCGACACGGAAGGCAGCTCTGTCGAAGACATGCGGCAATGTTACGAGACGATCACGCAGTGGCTCATGTGTTCGCCGTCACAACCCCTGTGCCAGCCCTACGACAGCCGTACGGCGTCCGCCATGGCACCCCTGCCCGGTGTCTCCTAGGCTCGTAAACAGGGCACCCGTATCGACAAGCGCACGACGGACGCCGTAAAGCGCACGACGTACCAGGAAGGGAGCCCGCCATGACCGTCGATCCCAGCGACCCCGAGACGTTCGAGGACGAGAGCGACACCCCGTTCGACGCCGAAGCCCCCGAGGACGACACCACCGACGAACAACCGGCCGACGTCGACCCGGCCAAGGCCAACGAGGCCGATGTCGTCGAACAAGCCCGCGTGGTCCCCCTCGACGAAGACGACTATCGGTGACACGACCGAGCCCTCAAGTACATCGACAAGTACATCGACCGAGCCCCTTCAGTAAGAAGAAGCCACTTACCTCCGGCCGCCTGCGACCTCTACATCCCCTTCTAGGAGCATTCGCACGGCTTTCACCAACGTCCGGTACGTGAAATTCTGCGCTCGCACCGCGCACACCACGGTTACCGAAAAGTACGATGGCGGCGCGGCGCTCACCGCATGAGGACGACATTTGGGAGGCGGCGTGACAGCCATCGAGCAGACAGAGGCGGCGCGCCCGCGGGGCACCCGCCTGCCGCGCCGTGCCCGACGGAACCAGCTGCTGGGCGCCGCCCAGGAGGTCTTCGTCGCGCAGGGCTACCACGCGGCCGCGATGGACGACATCGCCGAGCGCGCCGGCGTCAGCAAGCCGGTGCTCTACCAGCACTTCCCGGGCAAGCTCGACCTCTACCTCGCCCTCCTCGACCAGCACTGCGAGTCGCTGATCCAGGCGGTGCGCACCGCGCTCGCGTCGACGTCGGACAACAAGCAGCGCGTCCGGGCGACCATGGACGCGTACTTCGCCTACGTCGAGGACGACGGCGGCGCCTTCCGGCTGGTCTTCGAGTCGGACCTGACGAACGAGCCCGCCGTGCGCGAACGCGTCGACAAGGTGACGAACGAGTGCGCCGAGGCGATCTGCGACGTCATCGCCGAGGACACCGGCCTCTCCCGGGCCGAGTCGATGCTGCTGGCCTCGGGTCTGGGCGGTCTCGCCCAGGTCGTCGCCCGCTCCTGGCTGCACAGCGACCGCAGCGTCCCGCGTGACCAGGCGGTCCAGCTGCTGGCCTCGCTGGCATGGCGCGGCATCGCCGGTTTCCCGTTGCACGGGAGCGAACAGCACCACTGACGGCCGTTTGTTCCCATGGGCTGTTCGCTCTTGGCGTTCCGGCGCGGAACATCTACGTCCCCTCGCCGGGCTAATGTGTGCTGCGTACGGCGCGGAAGATCGCGCACTTTGCTGACCGTCGGAGGGACATAGCCGTGGAGGTCAAGATCGGCGTGCTGCACACGCCTCGCGAGATCGTTCTGGAGACCGGTCAGAGCGCGGAAGAGGTCGAGCAGGCCGTGGCCGAGGCGCTGACCGGGAAGGCTCCGCTGCTGAGCCTCGTGGACGAGCACGGCCGCAAGGTCCTCGTCCCCGCCGACCGGCTCGCCTATGTCGAGCTCGGCGAGGCGGCCCCGCGCAAGGTGGGCTTCGGCGCGCTGTAGTCGCGAACGGACGAGGGGCCCGGTGACCGTGGAGGTCACCGGGCCCCTCGCGTTTCCGCCGCTGTTCTTATCTGCGTTTCCACCACAGATGGAGCACAAGTCACCCACAGGGGAGGATTGCATTCCGCAGGTCACGGGTATGACCGGCTACGACCGCACAACGACGCCGGCCGTGGGAGGGACCCCCGTGATGATCCTGGAAGCGCTCGGCTCCGCTGTGCTGGGTGTGCTGCTCGCGTGGGCCGCCACGCACCGGCTCGCACACCGTCTGCCGACCCGCCCCCTGGTGTTCTCCACGGGCGTCGCCGGAGCCCTTTTCGGTGACTTCGTCACCCACAGCGCGCTCGGCCCCGGCAGCGGACTGGCGAGCCTGCTCGGCGCGGCGGTCGTCTCGGCGGCCTCGCTCTCGCTGCTCCTTCGACCCTCACGACGGCTCCGGGGACGATCCGCCCCCGCCTAGCCGTACTGGCCCTGGTGGCGCTTAGGCAGCGAGCCCCAGGGCCGCCATCCGCTTGGTGTGCGCCTCCGTGATCCGGGAGAACATCCGGCCCACCTCCGCGAGGTCGAAGCCGTCCGCCACGCCGCCCACGAGCATCGTCGACAGTGCGTCGCGATCGGCGACCACCCGCTGGGACTGCGACAGCGCCTCGCCCATCAACCTCCGTGCCCACAGGGCGAGTCGGCCGCCCACGCGCGGGTCCGCGTCGATCGCCGCGCGTACCTTCTCCACGGCGAAGCTCGCGTGCCCGGTGTCGTCGAGGACGCCGAGCACCAGCAGGCGGGAGTCCTTGTCGAGGCGGGCGGCGACCTCGCGGTAGAAGTCGCTGGCGATCGAGTCGCCGACGTACGCCTTGACGAGGCCTTCCAGCCAGTCCGAGGGCGCCGTCTGCTTGTGGAAGCCGTCGAGGGCGGCGACGAACGGCTGCATCGCGTCGGTCGGCTCGGCCCCGATCTCGGTGAGCCGGTCCCTGAGCTGCTCGAAGTGGTGGAACTCGGCCGACGCCATCTTCGCCAGCTCCGCCTTGTCCGCGAGCGTCGGCGCCAGCTTGGCGTCCTCCGCGAGCCGCTCGAAGGCCGCCAGCTCGCCGTACGCGAGCGCGCCGAGCAGGTCCACGACCGCGTTGCGGTACTGCGGGTCGACGGAGGCCGTGGCCCAGTCCTGGGCGGCGACTCCGGTGGGTTCGGCGGGCGCGTCGGAGGCGTTGTCAGGGGTCGTCATGAAGCGCACAATAGCCCGCTCACAGCACGGCGGAAGTCCCTGGTCAATCAGTGTGACGACGACTACGTGACCAAATCGGCCAACGCATGTGCGCGATTCCGGGGTATGGTGGTAATGCGCCCGCCGAGTATTCGCCGGGCCGCACGAATGAGGATGCCCGGTCGGTGGCCCGATCGGCTCCGACCCGACAGCCCTCCTCGCCCGTACGTGACAGTGCGTACGTCGTTCGGAGGGGGACCCTCAGCGGTTCGAGCGCTAGAGCGTCGGCAGTGGTCCCGTGCAGTACGGCTTGCCCTCACGGGTTGTCCGTAAGGCAGCCGACGTCCCCGGCACGGTCCTGACACGACCCCCGCGCTCGCCTCGCACCGCGCACACAGAAGAGGCAGCACCCTGACTACTTTCCGAGAGCTCGGAATCCTTCCCGAGACCGCTGAGGCCCTTGAGGCCGTCGGTATCGTCTCCCCCTTCCCGATCCAGGAGATGACGCTCCCCGTCGCCCTTTCCGGCACGGACGTCATCGGCCAGGCCAAGACCGGCACCGGCAAGACGCTGGGCTTCGGCCTCCCGCTCCTGGAGCGCGTGACCGTCCCCGCCGACGTCGAGGCCGGCCGCGCCAAGCCCGAGCAGCTGACCGACGCCCCGCAGGCGCTCGTCGTGGTCCCCACGCGCGAGCTGTGCACGCAGGTCACCAACGACCTGCTGACCGCGGGCAAGGTGCGCAACGTCCGCGTCCTCGCCATCTACGGCGGCCGGGCCTACGAGCCGCAGGTCGAGGCGCTCCGCAAGGGCGTCGACGTCGTCGTCGGCACCCCGGGCCGCCTGCTGGACCTCGCGGGCCAGAAGAAGCTCGACCTCAAGCACATCAGGTCGCTCGTCCTGGACGAGGCCGACGAGATGCTCGACCTGGGCTTCCTGCCCGACGTCGAGAAGATCATCAACTTCCTGCCGGCCCGCCGTCAGACGATGCTGTTCTCGGCGACCATGCCGGGCGCGGTCATCGGTCTCGCGCGCCGCTACATGTCGCAGCCCACGCACATCCGCGCCACCTCGCCGGACGACGAGGGCGCGACGGTCGCGAACACCAAGCAGTTCGTCTACCGCGCGCACAACATGGACAAGCCCGAGCTCGTCGCCCGCATCCTGCAGGCCGAGGGCCGTGGCCCGGTCATGGTCTTCTGCCGTACGAAGCGCACGGCGGCCGACCTCGCCGACCAGCTCCAGCAGCGCGGCTTCGCCTCCGGCGCGGTCCACGGCGACCTCGGCCAGGGCGCCCGCGAGCAGGCGCTGCGCGCGTTCCGCAACGGCAAGGTGGACGTGCTCGTCTGCACGGACGTCGCCGCCCGCGGTATCGACGTCGAGGGCGTCACGCACGTCATCAACTACCAGTCCCCCGAGGACGAGAAGACCTACCTGCACCGCATCGGCCGCACCGGCCGCGCGGGCGCCAAGGGCATCGCGGTCACCCTCGTCGACTGGGACGACATCCCGCGCTGGCAGCTCATCAACAAGGCGCTGGACCTGGGCTTCCCGAACCCGCCGGAGACGTACTCCACCTCCCCGCACTTCTTCGAGGAGATGAACATCCCCGCGGGCACCAAGGGTGTCCTGCCCCGCTCGGAGCGCACGCGCGCCGGGCTGGCCGCCGAGGAGGTCGAGGACCTCGGCGAGACCGGCGGTCGCGGCGGCCCGCGTGGCCGGGGCGGTCGCGATGGCGGTCGTGGCGGCCGAGACGGTGGCCGTGATGGCGGCAGGGGCGGTCGCGACAGCGGCCGTGACAACAGCCGCGACGAATCCCGTTCCGCCGACACCGAGCGCTCGGTGCGCACCCCGCGCCGCCGCCGTCGTACCCGCAACGGCGCCCCGATGGAAGGGACTTCGGCGGCTACGGCCGTGACGTCGTCCACTCCGCAGGAGACCGCGACGGCCGCCTCCGAGGACACCGCGACCCGCACTCCGCGCCGCCGTCGCCGCACGCGCAACGGAGCGGCGGGAGAGCAGCTGCCGGCCACGGCAGTCACCTCCACGCCCGCATCCGAGGTCGCGGAGAACGCCGTAGCCACGGCTGAGGGCCCGGCCCTGGACACCCCGACGACGACGTCTCGTCGCCGCCGTACGCGGAAGTCGGCGGAGCCGACGGCCGCCGCGGTCGAGGCCGAGGTCGTGACGCCGGTGGCCGAGGCCCCCGTCGCCGAGACTCCGGTCGAGGAGGCCAAGCCGCGTCGCCGGACCCGTAAGGCCGCGGAGCCGGTCGCCGCAACCCCCGCTGCTGCCGAACCCGCCGCCGTGGCCGCGGTCGACACGGCCGAGGCCGTCGAGGCCAAGCCGCGTCGGACCCGGGCGCGGAAGACCGCGGCTCCGGTCGAAGCGGTCGAGGTCGTCGACACGGTCGAGGCCGTCGAGGAGACCAAGCCGCGTCGCCGTACCGCGACCCGCAAGGCCGTCGCCGACATCCCCGCGCAGGTGGTCGAGGAGCAGGGCGGCGCCGTAGAGGCCGCGCCCCGGCGCCGTACCCGCAAGGTCGCGGAGCCGGTCGTGGAGGCCGTGGAGACGCCGGTCGTCGCCGAGGCCAAGCCGCGTCGGACCCGGAAGACCGCGGCTCCGGCCGAGGTCGTCGCCGTGGACACCGCCGAGGCCGTCGAGGCCAAGCCGCGTCGGGCTCGCAAGACGGCCGCTGCCGTTGCCGTCGAGGCACCGGCGGAGGTCGCCGAGGCCAAGCCGCGCCGCACTCGCAAGGCCGCCGTTGCCGCCGAGACCGCCGTGGACACGGTCGAAGCGGTCGAGAGCAAGCCGCGCCGGACCCGTAAGACGGCCGTTGCCGTCGAGGCACCGGCGGAGGTCGCCGAGGTCAAGCCGCGTCGGACCCGCAAGGCCGCGGTTGCCGCCGTGGACACGGCCGAGGCTGTCGAAGCCAAGCCGCGTCGGGCTCGCAAGACGGCCGCAGCAGCCGAGATCCCGGCCCAGGTGGCCGAGGAGGCGGAGGTCAAGCCGCGTCGTCGTACGACCCGCAAGGCCGCCGAGGCTCCGGTCGCCGTGGAGACGGCGGAGGCGCCCGAGGCGAAGCCGAGGGTGCGCCGGCCGCGCAAGACCGCGGCGACGGCTGCAGCGGAGGCCACCGAGGGCTGACCTACCCAGTAACGCCGATGGCCCGGCCCACTTCACGTGGGTCGGGCCATCGGCGTTCCACCAGCCCGTTAACCGCGGTTACACCCTCCCGTCCCCATCCCGCTC
>NZ_JBXVPZ010000477.1:0-7211 GCF_057961495.1 Streptomyces sp. P5F9
GCCCCCGCGAGTGGGCCATCACCCCCAGTCCCGCCCGGGCCGCGGCGATCAGCCCGTTCAGGCTCCCGCTCGTGCACGCGATGCGCCACGCCCGCCCCTGCCGCTCCAGCGCCTCCAGTGCGAGCGCCCGCGTGATGCCGGGCGGCGGATAGACGATCAGCGGCACCGGACGGTCCGCGTCCAGGCGGAGCCGTTCCGCACCGATCCACACGAGCTTGTCGTGCCAGACCAGCTCGCCCCGCGGGTCCTCGGCGCGGCGCTTCGCCAGCACCAAGTCCAGCTTCCCGGCCGCCAGTTGCTCGTGCAGCGTGCCGGACAGCTCGACCGTCAGCTCCAGGTCCACCTCGGGATGGTCGTAGCGGAAGCCCTCCAGGATCTCGGGCAGCCGGGTGAGGACGAAGTCCTCGGACGCGCCGAAACGCAGGCGGCCACGCAACCGGGTGCCGGTGAAGAACGCCGACGCCTGTTCCTGCACTTCCAGGATGCGGCGCGCGAAGCCGAGCATCGCCTCGCCGTCCTCCGTCAGCTCCACGGAGTGGGTGTCACGGGTGAACAGCTGCCGTCCCGTCGCGTCCTCCAGGCGCCGCACGTGCTGGCTCACCGTGGACTGGCGCAGCCCGAGCCGGCGGGCGGCCTGCGTGAAGCTCAGCGTCTGGGACACCGCGAGGAAGGTACGCAGGTGGGAGAGGTCGTACATGGCATACACCATGGCATACACCGTAGTCGGTTATCGCGAAACGTGATGGCAGTCAGAGCGGTATGACGGATTCCCGATCAAGAGTCCGGAGAGGAGGATGGGGAGGGCACGAGTACGCGCCGGACGACGGACCGGACGCACAGCTGGACGAGCGAGACAGTGGAGCACAGTGAAACGCCTGCGATGGCCGAGTCGGATGCCGGTCGACCCCTACATCCTGCTGTTGCTCGGGACGGTGGGCCTCGCCGCGCTCCTCCCCGCGAGAGGCACGGGCGCCGACGTCGCCTCGGGCGCCTCCACGGCCGCGATCGCCTTCCTCTTCTTCCTCTACGGCGCCCGCCTGTCGACGCGTGAGGCACTGGACGGCTTCAAGCACTGGCGGCTGCACACCACCGTCCTGGCCTGCACCTTCGTCGTCTTCCCGCTGCTGGGCCTGGCCGCCCGCGGTCTCGTCCCGGTGATCCTGACCCACCCCCTCTACCAAGGGCTGCTGTTCCTCACCCTCGTCCCGTCGACCGTCCAGTCGTCGATCGCGTTCACCTCGATCGCGCGCGGCAACGTGCCCGCCGCGATCTGTGCGGGCTCCTTCTCCTCGCTCGCCGGCATCGTCATCACCCCGCTGCTCGCGGCGGCGCTGCTCGGCGGCAACGGCGGTGGCTTCTCCGCCGATTCGCTCGTCAAGATCGTGCTGCAACTCCTGGTGCCGTTCCTGGCCGGGCAGGTGCTGCGGCGCTGCGGAGTCAAAAGGGGCCGCGCGAAGCGCGTCGAGCAGGGTGGTGGTGGGCGACGGGAGGGCGGCTTCATCACCCGGCACAAGAAGATCCTCGGCTACGTCGATCGCGGCTCGATCCTCCTCGTCGTCTACACCGCGTTCAGCGAGGGCATGGTCCAGGGCATCTGGCACCAGGTCAGCGCGATCCGTCTCGCCGGACTGCTCGCCGTCGAGGCCGTCGTGCTCGCCGTGATGCTCACCCTGACCTGGTACGGCGGCAAGGCGCTGCGCTTCGACCGGGAGGACCGGATCGCCATCCAGTTCGCCGGCTCGAAGAAGTCCCTCGCCTCCGGACTGCCCATGGCCAGCGTCCTGTTCGGCGCCCACGCCTCGCTGGCCGTGCTGCCGCTGATGCTCTTCCACCAGATGCAGTTGATGGTGTGCGCGGTCATCGCCAAGCGCCGCGCCCGCGATCCGCTGCCCGAGGTCACCGGGCCGGCGGCCCCAACCGCAGGGTCACGAACCGCGGTCGGTACAGCGACACGTTCCGGCTGAGGTTCAGCGCGGCCGAAGTAGCGGTCGCGTCCAGCCAGTTGACGTCGTAGCTGAGGACGACTCGGTCGTCGTCGCCCAACTCCGTGTGGACCTGCGGGTTGTACGCGGCGACCTGTCCCTGCGGCAGCGGCGGGCTGAAACTCCTCGTCGGGCCGTGCCACGGTCCGGTGGGCGAACAGGCCCAGTACGAGGTGACGGTGGTGAGCCCCCGGCTGCCCGCGGCCATCGTGAACAGGACGTACGTCCCGCCGTCCCGCACCACCGAGAACGCGCTGCCCACGCCCGTGTGCCGACCATCGCCGAGCACCGGCCGAGGCCCGGCCCGTGCCGTCCACGCGGAGCCGTCCCAGTACTCCCAGGCACCCGGTTCCCCGAGCCGGCCCTCCGGCACCCGTGCCACATACGCCGAGGAGGTCGGCCGGGCCGCGGCCTGCGCGTCGTTCCCGCCGAAGACGTACGTCCAGCCGCCCACCGCGACCGTCGTCGTCCCGAACTGCACACGCCGGGACGGGTCCTGGACCAACTCCTGACCGAAGACCTTGACGATCGACTCCACCCGGAGATCCGGCAGCGACAGCGTGGCGACCTCGGTCGCGACCGGAACGCCGTAGATCCATGGGTACGACCCCGCTGCCCGCGTCCACAGCAGCACCCGTACGACCGACTCGGGCGAGCCGGGGGAGCGGGGCTCGACGCGGGCCGCGACCGGCCAACGCCACTCGTTCGGGGCCGGGTCGGGGAACAGCGGTGCGGGGAGCGTGAGTTGGGGGTGGCCGTCGCGCATCACCACCGCCGAGTTGCGGACCAGGGGCGCGCTGGTGTCCCGCCAGGCGTACGACTCGCCGACCGGGTTGGGCGGGGCGTGCACCTGGCCGAGGTAGGTGTCGGAGAACAGCCACAGCACCCGGCCGTCCGGCAGCCGCACCGAGTGGGTGCCGTCGCCGCCGGTCCAGTCGTCGGCGCGGGACGCGTCGTCGCCGTACGCGGCGAAGGCGTCGGTGAGCTTCGCGTCCGGCGACCAGGAGCGCACCGTACGGGCCGTGCACGCGCCGCCGCCCTCCCTGTCGTGGCGCCCGGGGAGGGCGGTGAGCAGCACGGCGGCGAGAGCCAGGGTCAGCAGCAGGCCGACCCCGGCTCCCCTCCGCTGTCGTGCTCGTCGGTCCTCGGGCACGCCCGGGACGTTAGTGGCTGCCGCTCACACGGTCCATGGGCAGCCACAGCACGGTCCCCGCGGGGGACGGGTGCTGCGCGGCCAGTTCGTCGTCCGTCAACAGCCGGTCCCAGACGTGGACTTCGTCGATCGCCCCGGTGAAGTACTGCATGCTGTCCATGCGTTGGCCGATGTGCACACCGAACGGCGAGTTGCGGCTCACCGAGCCCACGATGTCCGCGGTGCTCACCGCCGTACCGTCGACGGACAGGGTCAACTGCCCACCGCCGCGCCGCAGTACGGCCTGGTGCCACTGGCCGTCGTTGTAGGCGTCGGCGGTCACCACGGAGGTGGTGTGGACGGTCGTCGCGCCGACCCGCGTGGTGATCAGCGCCCGGACGTGGTTGCCCGCGGGCTCGCCGCGCAGCCAGACCTGCGGCTCGGTGGTGCCGACCCCGCCCATCCACAGGAACGGCTGATCACCGGTCGTGGCGGTGTAGCGGAACCAGAGCGACACCGTGAAGTCCTTTGTCCCCAGCGGGAGTCGGTCGCTGTACGGCAGGCGCACGGCGTCGTCCACGCCGTCGAAGGACAGGGCGCCGCCGGACACGCCGTCGGTCTCCTGGGCGCCTCCCAGCACCGCCGCGCGCTCGGCGTGCGGGGTGAGGTCGGCGGTCGTCGGGTCCGGGCCCCGACGCGGTTGCAGCCAGGCCTCGTTGAAGCGGGCGAAGCGGATCTCGTCGGTCGCGGTCACGGCGCCGCCCTCGTAGAGCAGGCCCACCGTGTCGCCGTCGATGCGCGCCATGTCGGAGTAGCCCGACCAGTCCTTCGTCACGACCGTGCCGCGGTCCACGCTGTCCCAGGTGCGGCCGCCGTCGTAGGAGGAGCGGATCATCATCGTGCGGCGGCGGTCCGGGTCGGCGTCGCAGGCCAGCAGGATGCGCGAGCCGACCCCGAGTGTCGAGCACTGGACCTGCGGGGCGTACAGGTCGGGCAGGTCGCGGAAGGGCGCGGTGAAGCTGTCGCCGCCGTCACGGCTCACCGCCTGGGTACGGTGGCCGAGGTCTGTGCCGTCCTGCTCACGGCCGCTCACCAGGATCGAACCGTCGGTGCGCTCGGTCGGCGTCACCTCGGACGGCTTCTGTCGCCACGTCCCGTCGGCCGCGATCGGATACGAGTCGGTCGCGCCGATCTTCCAGTGGTCGCCGCCGTCGTCGCTCACGATCAGCGCCGCGTTGTTCGCGGTGACCCGACTCCCGTCCCAGGTCTCGGTGTTGACGCCGAACACGAGCCGGCCCTTGTGCCGGCCGCGGGTGAGCTGGATGCCGTGCACGGGTCCTGTGGCGTACCAGGAGTTCCAGTTCGGGGGCAGGATCTCGTCGCTCAGGTCACGCGGCTGCGACCAGGTCAGGCCGTCGTCGTCGCTGTACTGCATGTGCGGGGTGCGGTCGCAGGGGACCGAGCAACTGGCGCTGTCCGTACGGCCCGTGTTGTACGTCTCGGCGAGCAGGATGCGGCCCGTGCTGCGGTCCACGACGGGTGCCGGGTTGCCGTGCGTGTCGCCGCCGCCGTGGTTGACGACCTGCAACGGGCTCCACGTGAGGCCGTCATCCGTGGAGCGCTTGACGACGATGTCGATGTCGGCGGCGTCACCGCAGTTGAGGACCCGGCCCTCGGCGAACGCGAGCAGGGTGCCGTCGTCGGTCTTCACCATGGCCGGGATCCGGAAGCAGGCGTAGCCCGCGTCCTGGGGAGCCTTGAAGAGGACCTGTTGGCCGAACTCGGGGGTGGGGGAGGTGGTTTGGGCGGTCGCGGCGTGCACGGGGCTCGGGAGCGTGAGCAGCGCGGCCAGGGTGAGTGCGGCGGTGAGGGTGGATCTCAGACGTGCGTGAAGACTCGACGGCATGGTGGTGCTACCTGCCCTTCCTTCGTCTGGACATCCGGACATCCCACGTCCAACGGGCGCGTCACAGACGTTAGTTGGGGCCTCCGGCGCCTCACAAGAAGCGTGCAGTGCCCGGCGCCCCATAACTTCGCGACGCTGGACGGGTGGTGAGTGTTCGTCAGGTGAGCCGGGGTGCCTCAGGGGCGCAGCACGACCTTGCCGAGGTTGCTGCGCGCCTCGATCACCTCGTGCGCCTTCGCCGCCTCCGCCAGCGCGAACTCCCCGTGCACGGCCGGTCTCAGGGCGCCGTCCGCGAACAGCCGCCACAGCTCCTGCCGCCACTGCTCGTACAACTCCGGCTTCCCGCGCGCGATCCGCGCCATCTGGAACCCGATCACGGACTTGGCGCCCACCAGAAGGTCGTACGCCTGGACCGTCCCGCCACCCGAGCTGTACGCCACGAGCCGCCCGCCCGGCGCGAGCGTCGCTATGGCCGGGGTGAGCAACTCGCCGCCCACCGCGTCGAGTACGTAGTCGACGGGGTCGCCCCAGTCAGGCCGGCCCAGGTGGTCATAGGTGATCACCTCGTCGGCGCCCAGAGCGCGCACGAAGTCGCCCTTCGCCGGATCGGAGACCGCGCCCACGACCCGCCCGGCACCCCGCGCCCTCGCCAACTGCACGGCCAGATGGCCGACTCCGCTCGCCGCGGCCGTGATCAGCACGGCCTCGCCCGGTTCGGGGCGGGCCGCGTCCAGCGCGCCCAGGGCCACCAGTCCGCTGCGGACGAGCGCGACCGCGTCGACGGCGGAGGCGGCGTCGGGGATGGCGGAGGCCATCACCTCGTGCAGGACCGCGAAGTCGGCGTACCCGTGCCCGAAGCAGAGCCCGGTCACCCGCTCGCCCGCCCGGAAACGTGTCACGTCCTGTCCTACGGCGACCACCTCACCCGCGATCTCGCCGCCGAGCGGGATCGGCTCGGCAGCCTCGGTGACCTTGCGGACGACGGGCAGGGTGACCCCGATCGCCTCGGTACGGACGAGGAGTTCGCCGGGGCCCGGTACGGGGACGGGGACCTCCTCCAGGAACAGCGGGCCGCCGGTGGACTCGTACCGGACGCGACGCATCGCACCTCCAGGAGTCGTGAGAGAGCGTCAGAGATCATGGGTGATCGTTGGGATGCCCAATGATATTCACGATTTCATTGGGATGTCCAACGAGTTTTCGCTAGACTGCCCGCATGGCCGAAGAACCCCTCACCGCGATCCGCTCCCTCCCCAGCTGGCTCCTCGGGCGGGCAGCCGCCCGGGGGCGGGCCCTCGTCGCCGACGCGCTGGCCGCCGAAGGGCTGAAGATGTGGCACCACGTGGTGCTCTCCGCCGTCCGCGACCTCGCGCCGGTCGCCCAGGCCGACCTCGGCCGCGGTGTCGGGCTCGACCCCAAGGATCTGGTCGGCGTGCTGAACGACCTCCAGTCCGCCGGCCTGGTCGTACGGGAGCCCGACGCGAAGGACCGCCGTAAGAACGCGGTGTCGCTCACGACCGAGGGCGCGCGGCTGCTGAAGCGCTGCGAGAAGGCGGCCCGCGCGGCCAACGAGCAGCTCCTCGACCCGCTGTCGGAGGCCGAACGCGACCAGTTCATGGGCCTGTTGATCCGGATTTCCGGTACGGACGGCTGACGGGAGCTAACGTTCCGTCATGACCCCACCCCAGACTGCCGAATCCCGGCCGGCTCTCGACCCCGAGCGCACCGCCCTGGTCCTCGTCGACCTGATGGACCGCATCGTCGCGCTGCCGCTCGAACCGTACAAGGGAACCGAAGTCCTCGCCGTGGCCGAGGAGTTGGCGGCCGCCTTCCGCTCCGCCGGTGCGCCCGTCGTGCTGATCCGGGTCGAGCGTCCCGGCATCACCGAGCAGCCCGCCGGCAGTGGACTCGCCGACGGGCTGTTCCGGGACGGGGACCTGGAGATCGTGAAGCGGTCGATCGGGGGCTTCCAGGGCACGGGACTTGACGAGCGGCTGCGTGAACGGGGCGTCGACACCCTGGTGTTCGGCGGGATCGCCACCAACCTCGGCGTGGAGTCCACCGCGCGTGCCGCCGGCGACCTGGGCCACCGACTCGTCTTCGTCGAGGACGCGATGAGTGCGCTCACCGCGGCCGAGCACCAGGCGTCGGTGAAGCTCGACTTCCCGCGGCTGGGGTCGGTGGTGACGGC